>CAYNDU010000441.1:0-5395 GCA_964395615.1 uncultured Pirellulaceae bacterium
TACGGCGCGAGTCCCATACCACCGACTGTTGGAATCTCCAGTGAACACCTTGCTCGGCCCAACCGCTACGGAAGCTCATTCCTGCACCCCTCTGTCCCTTTCTGCCGCCCTTGCAGGGAGTTGCGATATGAGTAGGCTGCGAATGCCAGGGGTTGCCGTCGGCGAATGGCGGTCGCCTCTCCGAACCTGGTGATTAGAATAGGAAGAGCGTCCGGTCGATAGCCTGGCCGCGTAAAGAACATTCGCGTAAACAACATTCGCGTTAAAGAGCATTCGCGTAGAGAACATTGATGAGGAGAAAGAGCTGACATGATTGTGGTGATGGAACGAGGCGCGAGCGGTTCCCAAATTGATCATATGGTGGAACGGGTCGAATCGATGGGGCTGAAAGCGCACGTCATTGTGGGTACGGAACGGACAGTGATCGCGGCGATCGGCGACAAGCGGGAGTACATGCGCGAGTCGCTCGAGAGTGGATCGGGGGTGGCCGAGGTGATGCCGATCCTTGCTCCCTACAAGGTGGCCAGTCTCGAGTTGAAACCCGAGCCAACTCGGATCGAGGTTCGCGATCTCTGTGTTGGTGACGGATGCGTCGGTGTGATTGCCGGTCCTTGTTCGGTTGAGGACGAGGACCAGATTGTCGCCACGGCTCGGGCGGTCAAGGCGGCCGGGGGGACGGCGTTACGGGGAGGTGCTTTCAAGCCTCGAACCAGTCCTTACAGTTTTCAGGGGTTGAAGGAAGTGGGCCTGCAGTTCCTGGCCACGGCCCGGGACGAAACGGGATTGGCCGTGGTCACCGAAGTTCTGGCGAAGGAAGACGTTGAATTGGTGGCATCTTATGCGGACGTGCTGCAAATCGGTGCTCGCAATATGCAGAACTACCGGCTGTTGGAGGCCGTCGGTAACACGGATCGACCGGTTCTGCTGAAGCGGGGCGCTAGCGCCTCGATCGACGAGCTGCTTCTGGCTGCGGAGTATGTGTTGAACGAAGGCAACGACCGCGTCATGCTGTGTGAACGGGGAATCCGGACCTTCGAGACCCATACGCGTTTTACACTTCCCTTGGCGACCGTGAGTTACTTGCATCAGAAGACACACCTGCCGGTCGTCGTCGATCCCAGTCATGGTACGGGGCACACGTATCTGGTCGAGGATATGGCGGCTGCGGCCGTAGCGGTGGGAGCAGACGGTCTGATCATCGAGGTCCATCCAGACCCGGAAAACGCGATGAGTGACGGGTACCAGTCATTGACATTCGAGCAGTTCGAGTCCGTGATGCAACGGTGCCGTCGTATTGCCCAGGCCGAGGGCAAACGGCTCGGATGAGGCTTCACGTCTTCGGGGTCATTCGCAGGTAAAGCGGTCGCCGTTGACGGCTCGTCGACGCCGACCAGTGCGCGCACAAATTCGCGAGATAGCCGATTCGTGTGTCAGGCGTTAAGGAAGGCCGACAGCCGCGGCCTCGCCTAGACCGCCGGCGCGTGTGCCGAGCGCTCTCCAGGTTGCCAGGTCAACGCTGTCGACCACACTGTGGACCGACCCGTCCATCATGGCACAATTGACGGTTTCCGGATGATGACTGCGGGCCGTCACGGCAGCGTATGTGGGACGCGTCAGGCTGCGACCTTCCTGCTGCGAATTGAAGTCAATGTCATAAACTCGCCCCTGGTAACGATAGTCGACTCGCGTGTTGGGAGTAAACACGGTCGTAAACCCCGCGTGATGGACACGTCCGTCGCTCCAGACCGTGTGCCCCGTGTTCTTTTCGATTGCCGGGCCGAGCTTTCTATCGCCCGTAAAGGACTGTAAATCCGCCGGCGTCTGAAACGGCTGTGGTCCGGGATTCTGCGTATTTCTTATATACGACGTATAGGCCTTCACTTCGGCGACACACAATGTGTGGCTCAGACCATCATGAATATCGGCCGGTTTCGTCGGTCGGGCCACACGGAAGGCACCATCGCCCATCTGGTAGGATCGCGGATCGTAGATAAACCATGTGCCCAGGTTAAAACCATAGGTAATGGGATGCACATACGGCCGGTTGTTCTTCATTCTTACCTGAGTATTCGGGTCACTGGGACACAGATAAACGGGCAGCCCCAGCGGCGGTATCCCGGTGCCGACCTGGTCATGCCAGTCTTCATCGAGCATGATCAGTTGCTGTTCGTTTGCTCGCTCGATGTAGGGCAGCAACCTGGCGTGGATCGACCAGGACCCTCGCGTGACGACTCCGCGAACCGGGCGGAAACTGGCAGGGAACGTCTTTCGCGAGTCCTGGAACTGCTGGCATGCGAGCACGATTTGTTTCAAATTGTTCTTGCACGACATGCGGCGCGATGCCTCGCGGGCCTGTTGTACGGCCGGTAGTAATAGACCGATCAGGATTCCAATGACGGCAAGCACTACGAGCAGTTCAATCAAGGTGACGGCACGGCACTGGAAACGCCCGTGGATCCGCAGAGGGGTGTTCATGGTTAGGCGAGCCGTTGGAATCATGGGAGCCGTCAGTGGAAAGGAGGCCCGTCCAGGGTGGGACAACCAACCCGATGGAAGCTTGGGTGGCATCGGCCTATCGCTCGGCAAGGACGCCGGCTGTTTTCAAAACGCCATAGGCCGTTCGCTGCAAAGGCGCCTGTAACCGTACGACGAGGCAATTGCCTGCTTTATCGTAGTATACTCCGCCGTCCGGTCGGTCGCCGCGAAAGTGCTCACTTCCCAACGAAGATTCAAGTTTTTCAATCACCGAGCTTGCCGGGCCGATCGACGGTTTCAAGGGATAGAATTCGACGCTCGGCCTGCCAACCAGATCATCACGTGACGTGATTTCGATCGTGGTACCGCCCAACGATCGAAAGCCGAGCCCGGATTTGTCGAGCCAGAGGTCGAGTTGGTCTCCCAAGGGTTGCCTGCCGCCCACCAACTCCGTTTCACTCGACGGCAGCCAACCGAGACGAGCCGTAGCTGCCCAATCCACCAGGATCCGCAAATCGGTCTCTATGTGCACGAACTTCAACACGTCATGTACGGTCGCCGGCTTGGGGAAATTCATCGTGACCGGCTGCTGCAGCGAGGCCAGCAGGTCCTGAAACGTCGGACGGGCCGCCAGCAGGGGCAAGGGCAGGTCGCTGCGGACCTGAAGACCACGTGCCGAGCGAAGGCGATCAAGAAACTGTTGGACACGAAAATGTGCTAAACGGTTTTGGGTTACCATCCAGGTCGATCCGTCAATGTCGAGCTTCGCAGGTCCACCGGCTGTGTCCCATTGCGACGAGTCGACCATCGCTTTCAGTTGTTGCGACAGATCAAGCTGCTGATCGGCGTTGGCCGCCAGATCGGAAAGACTGTATCTCGTCGTTGAAAGTTCCGAACGTAACGAGGCCGGACCAGTGATTCTCACATCGTGCCGATCAATAACGCAGATCAACCCCAATGGCTCAACGGCTCTCTCCAACAGTTGCCGCACGGTGACCGCCTGATCATGGATGTCCAGCGGAGTGTCTTCATCAATTCCGAGTGCCAGTAGGACCTCGGAATCGATGGTGACGGGCACGGCCGCCAATTCGGAAACGAAACCGACGAAACGAAGAAGAGGGATGCCGTCAAACTCGATCGCGGCCAGCGGGACGGCGAGGCGCGCTTCAATGTCTGCATCGCGACTCTCGGTGGACGTAGGATCGGAGGAGGCGCGCTCGTCAGAGGAACCGGTCGAATCGGCCCGTGTGTCGTGAGGCGGCGATTCCGTCGACGGGACTCCAGACGACGGCTCAACGTCCTCAGCCGGCGAGCCGGTCTGCGGTGCTCGAGGTGTCAAGCCGGGAGGATTCTCCATGTCGACATCCGGTGGTTGGTCACGACTGACGGCATCCGAGCTTGGAATGGTGTCGGGCGGGTCGCCAGAGGGAGACGAAGGATCTTCGTTTGGATCGGCCTTGGAAGTGGATGCATCCGGCGGAGCCTGAGTCGTGTCTGTCGCTGCCCTTTCGTCGGTGGCCGAGGCGGTTCCGTCCGTTGTCGCGGTTTGCCGTGACCGTGAGCCGTCAGCCGTTGGCGTCGGTCCTTCGGGTACGGTCTGTCCCGACGTCCCAGCTGCTCCAGCTGGTTCAGTCGACGCTGAAGATTGCCCCGGCCGCGCCACGAACATCACGACGAGTAACGCGAGGGCGATGCCACCAACGGCGGCCGCGGTGATGATCAACACCTGTTTGAGTTTTCCCGTCGCCGGTCGGCTTGCCCAATCGGGTTCCAAGGGCCCTGAGGCCGGACCCGTTGTCACGTCCTCGCCCGTGTGATCTGCGCCGCCGTTTCGCTCCCATTCCTCTTCGGGAAAATCCTCGCGAAACCTGCTCCGCTTGCCCGGCAACGCACCGCCTTGCCCAACCGAAGCCGAGGCCGTAGTGCCTGCATCGACCGGACCGGGCCTCTCGGCCCGCGGGCTCTTCGGCGCATCGACCTGAGTGTCGTCCGGTCGGGAATTCGGAACAGCAGACGGCTGACTCGGCACGGCCGCCGGTTTTCCCGGCACGGCCGCCGGCTTGCCCGGCACGGCTGCCGGCTGACTCGATTCGGGCGCCTCTCGGCTCTCGATCGCATCGGAAGGGGCTTGCACCATCACCATGCTCTGGCAGTTCGGGCAGGCGAGAATCTGGCCGATTGCGGATCGGTCCTTTACGCGCAGACGCGATCGGCAGGTCGTGCAGGTGATGGCAAACGAGTCGGCCATAGGGTTCCCAATATTCGGTAGAAACTGGGGGGCGCAGGCGTCCAGCCAGCGAACCGAGACCGAGGGGAAGACGAGGGTAACAGCGTCCCGGTCCCGATGAACGTACCGGTTATTGTACCATTCAAGTCACTTCGTTTGAAATGCGGTCGGCAAGGTATACCCCTTCTTTCCCACTGCATCACGAGTCGTAATCAAGATGACCGTTTTGTCCGGATCATCCGGATTGGGACCGACGACCCAAACGAGTTTCTGGTCCGTTTCTGACGCTGCTTTCACCGTGGTTACCGGGTTGGCACGCATGACCAGCGCGGTCAGGATATCGGCCACCGTTTGTTGTTCGGCGGAAAAGGAGGCGATTTGCTGGTTGCGCGTAATCCCATCGAGTTGGAGATCGGTTCCCAGGATCTTGATGCCAAAGGCGAATGGAAGAGCCGGGTAGGTCTCCTGTAGATCAACAGCCAGATCTCTCATAGCAAATTCGAGCGATTTCTGATCGAAGCTCAAGTTCATCTTGGTGGCAAGGAGCTCATTGATCGAGGTGGGGCCGGCCGGCGCGGCTGGGCGAGGCGGCTTTGGTGAGTCTGTCCCGTGCTCTCTGAGGAGTCGGTCGGGAGCACACACCACGTTGTGTGCGGCGTCCAGCGTCACGATCGCCACCGGGCTGTTCAGCAC
>CAYNDU010000442.1:0-5395 GCA_964395615.1 uncultured Pirellulaceae bacterium
GACACCCTTAAGCGCCTCCGGGCGGGTCTTGGGCTTCGGCTTCGTCCATTTCTAGCAGTTCTTCCAACCAGACCCGAATTTCGTTTTCGTATTCGACACTCAGATCGCTCAGCACCAACTGGCGGTGGAAGGCGGCGGCACCCTCTTCGACCAGGTCGGCCGCCTCGGCGTTCGGGAAACGCTGCATGGGATCGGGCGCGATCAGGCGGCGACAGAAATTCGTCAGTAGCTCATTGCGAGTCACTTCGGCCGGTAGAATATCGACCAGGCGATGAGGCAGGCGTCGTTTTTCTACCAGCAGGTCGCGGAGGCTGGTCATCTTGACATCGGCGAATGGAGATTGCCCGGCCAGCATCTCGATCAGTACGTAGCCCAGTGAAGCCAGGTCGCTGCGCGGCGTGCATTCCTCGTTTTCCAACACTTCCGGCGCCGCGTAGTGAGGCGTGCATAGAAAATGGGCCGGTGGTGCGTCCAGGGTAAACGCTGATCCGATATCGACCATCTTTGCACTGCCGGTCCGTTTGAGCATGACATTCGATGGTTTGATATCGCCATGCACGATGCCCTCGCGATGCAGGGCGGCCAGCGCGCCGAGACAATCGCGCACAATGGCCATGGCCACTCCGGCTTTGAATCGCGGTTGCTTCGATCCTTTTGTCACCAGAACACGGTTGATGTACTCCCACCGTTTCTGGCTCACACGGTGCTCGATCCGCGCCAGCCGATCGGCGACCAGAAGTTGCTCCAGGTCATAACCGTCGACCCACTCCATGACCATCATCCGAATGCGATCGCGATCGACGAAGTTGTGAACGTCGAGCAGATTGTCATGTTGAATCTGAGCGACGTGCGCAGCGACCTCGGCGATTCGCCGCATGGCGTCGTCGTAGCCTCGTTCATCTTCATAACGTTCGGGCGAAAAGATCTTGATCGCCACAGGCAACGTGAAACTGTCGGCGCCGCGCTGTTGAGACAAGTAGACGACCCCCTGCCCCCCCGAGCCGAGCAGACGCTCGAGGTGGTGATGGGACGTCCAATGTTGGCGCGGACTGTTAACGACTTCCTGGTACCGACGGACGAGAAACACGCTTTGGTTTCGAACGACCTCGCGACCACGGGTAACCGTGGCATTGAGACCGGAACGCGTTGTGGTCAGCATGAATGGTTCCAAATGCCCCAGGCCAACGATGACTCCTAACCTTCCGACCCATCATAACGACCTCTTGGAGGACGCGTCTAGACGAACCGGAAGATCCCCCCTAGGGCGTTACTCGCGCCGCGGGAACCCTAACCGCTTGTCCACCGTGTGAAGGAGCCGATCATGGCGCAGGTATCGGCCAAGATTGTCGCAGAACAGGTCCGTTGCATCATCGAATCGGCGGTGAGACTGAGCCCCGACATGTGGGCTGATCAAGACATTTTCCATTTCCCACAAAGGACTCTCGGCCGGTAACGGCTCGATTTCGGTGACATCCAGGCCGGCGCCGGCCAATTGGCCGCTCCGCAACGCGTCGATCAGGGCCGATTCCCTTACGACCGGACCTCGAGCCACGTTGATGAGCCAGGCGCCGCGCGGCATGCGTTCGATCGCTTGCCGATCGATCATACCGGCCGTCTGTTCGGTTAACGGAACGCACAGAATCAGAACCTGTGCGAATTCGAGCACCTCGTCCGTCTGTTCCGGCGGGAGCAGGCGTTCGATGTGAGCCGGGCAATCGACGGGAAAGTAGTCGGTGGCCCAGATCCGAGTGTTCCAGGGGGCGAGCAATTCGCCCATTCGCCGTCCGTTGCCGCCGAAGCCCAGGATACCGACTCGCAAACCGTGCAGGTCGTGCGTGGGCCGGCGGACAAACTCACGCCGCTCGGCCGCTCGGAAGAAAACCGGCATGCTCCTCAGGAGTCCCATCAACAGGGCCATGGTCTGTTCGGCCACCTGGTTGGCAAAAAGGCCCGAGGCGCTGGTTACCAGAATGTCTGATTCGATCACCGGTTGCGTAAGGCAATGGTCAATGCCCGCGGCCGACGATTGGATCCACCGGAGCCGGTTTTTCTGGACGACCTGCTGCCAGTCGATCGGCCTCTTTTTTGCGTGGCCGCAGAAGATATCGGCGTCCATGATTCGTTCGGGCACGTCATCCTGGCCGGCATCGATGATCGCTGCCGTCTGGCCCGCGTTGACCACGACCGATTCGATTTGTTCGAGATGCCGTCGTTCGACGGGATAGCACAGGACGATGTTCATGGTTCGATTTCCTCGATGCACGCCCAGGCGGATCGCGTGAGCGGCCATGGTGACCAGGCCGAATTTCCTTCCAGCGGCGTTCCTAGCAGTATGACACCCCAACCCCGGTACTCCCATTCCCCTGCTATGTTCGAGCGGTTTTCCGATGGTTCGTCGTCGTGCAGCGCCTACCACGGGCAAGCTGCCCGTGGCAACGAAGGGAACACGAAAAAATCCGGTAGGCGGCGGTTGGCGTGGGCGTAGAAGTTGGCAATAATGGGTAGGACGCGTTGACCGGCTATCCTGGGCGGCTCGATACCGCAGGATGGGATCGGGTTTGGAGGACCGTACCGGCCGGAAGCGTTCGCTCGTTGGATCTTCCCACCTTGAAAGCCTGTTCGGCGACGCCGAGTGTGGCCCCTCTGGCAGGAGACATACCTCTGTCCAAATCACGATATCGTCTTGGGACGCTGGCTGTCATCGCGTTGGTAGCGCTTCGTGTGGGCATTGGCTGGCACTTCTTCAAAGAGGGGACCACGAAGCTCCAGGACCCGAACTGGTCGGCCGAGGGGTTTCTGTCGAGTGCCAAGGGTCCGTTCCGGCCGTTGTTTGCTTTGATGATTTACGACGGCGATGGGAAGGCTCGGCTCAATTACAGCGTGACGAAAAGCGGTCGGCCGGTAATCGATTTGAAGCAGACGTTGAGCGTCTGGGATCAGTTTCGCGTTCGGGCGGCCAAGCATTACGGCTTTGATCAGAAGCAGCAGGACGAGGCGAAGAAGGTCGCGGCCAGCTGGGAGCGGCAGCTGAAGTGGTACTTCGGCGAGCATTCGGAGAAGATCGTCGAGTATTTCCATGGTCTTGAACGTCGTGCGGCGAATGAGCGACAGGCTGCCCGGAAAGAGGTCACATCGCTGCGTGATCAGTCCGAAAAAATTGTCAGGGACATGAAGTCGGCCCGAGCCCCGTGGCTTAAGCAGGTCGATGCGTTGTGGCGCGGGTTCGAAGCGGAAATGAATGGCGTAGCGACTTCCGAGCAAGCCGGTCGCGGTAGGTTGGCCATTGGGAAGCCGGGACGGCGATTCATGGACTCGACGACGATCGACGGCATCATTCCCTATTTCGATACCTTGGTTGGCGTGTTGCTTCTGGCCGGCCTGTTCACACGCACGGCGTCCGTCGCCGGCGCGTTGTTCCTTGGCTCGGTCGTGCTTACTCAATGGCCGGGGACACCGGGCGCGGTTCCGGTCTATTATCAGTCGATTGAAGCATTGGCGATGTTGGTACTGGCGGGGACGGGGGCCGGGCGGTTTTCCCGCCTCGACCTCGTTACTCCCAGTCTTTGATCGGGGCTCAAGAAACCCAAGCAGGGACCCTCTCAATGAATCTGACCCCTGAAGAAAAAACCGTCGGGAAAGAGAACTATCATGCCGCCATGGACGCCATGGACGGTGCCGATTATCGGGACGCCCGGGGAGTGTCGCGCCGAGACTTCTTGCGTGGAGTCGTTGCGACCGGAGCCGTGTCGGGGGCCGGTCTGGGCGCCGCCTATTTTGGTTACAGCAAGGTGAAGGACCCCGTTCGCGTTGGAGTGATCGGCACGGGTGACGAGGGGAATGTACTGATCGGGGCCGTCAATCCGGAGTTTGTTCAGGTGGTCGCGATTGCCGACATTCGACCCTATAACCGGCACCGAGCGTTCCACGGTGACTGGGCCAGCCCGGCAGCCCACGCCGCTCGACCCGGCCTGCTGTCCAAGTACGGCTGGAAGACACGCGAGGAAGCTGAAAAGACGGTGAAAGTCTATAAAGACGATTACCACGACCTGCTGAAGGACCCGAAAGTCGAGGCGGTGATTATCGCCCTGCCTTTGCATTTACATGCCCAGGTCGCGGTCGAGGCGATTCAGGCCGGCAAACACGTGCTGACCGAAAAGTTGATGGGCCACAGCGTGGCTCAGTGCAAGGTGATGGGCCGAGTGGCTAAACAGTTCGATAAGCATCTGGCCACCGGGCATCAGCGACATTACAGCATCCTTTACGATAATGCCGTGAACTTGATCCGCTGGGGAGTGCTGGGGCAACTGCACTACATTCAAGCTCAATGGCACCGAGGGAATCTGCCCGGTTCCGATAGTTGGAGCCAGCCCCTGCCGGGCGGCGAGTTGCCGCCGGGTGCCAGTGCCAAGGAACGCGTCGATCCGATCGCCAAGAAACTGAGCGACCTGGCCAGGGCCGTTGGCAGAGAAGGCAATCCGGAACGCAGAGAATTGTTGAAGATGCAACTGGCCCAGTGGAAGGCTTGGAATTCGGACACCGACCTGGACCCGCGAGACTTCGGATACGATGCGTTTAAGCTGAGCGATGGCCAGGAAGTGTCGGCCATGGCCGAGCTCTGTCGATGGCGACTCTGGAATCGGACCGGCGGCGGACTGATGGCCGAGCTGGGAAGTCACCAACTTGACGCAGCCGGTATTTTCGTCAGTGCGTTGGGCGACGGGCACAAAGTGCACCCGCTGACCGTTCATGCCGTGGGCGGGCGCCATCTCTTCCCCAACCCGCGACAAGCCCAGGACCACGTCTACTGTATGTTCGAGTTCCCGGGCCCCGCCTACGAAGCCGGTTTTCCGGTCGGGTACCACGACAAGTCACTAAACTATCCCAATCCCGAAGACGGGATTCCCGGTTTCCACGACGATCCGAACAAGAAGATCGTCGTGACCTACTCGTCGATTAACGGTAACGGGTTCGGCGGGTACGGCGAAACCGTCATGGGCACCAAGGGCACCCTCGTATTGGATCGCGAGAAGGAAATGATGCTCTACGCCAGTTCGTCGACCGCCAGCAAGGTGTCGGTGAAGGGCGGTGCGAATGGGCCCACCTTGGATACTCAGGCCAGCGGCGATGCTCCGGCTGCCGTTTCGAAGGCGGCCGCGGCGGGTGCGGGCAGTCGAGGGTACTCGGAGTGAATTGAGCGTTGGGCCTGGTGCAGCGGCGCCCACTCCCGCCGGTCGCGGAAAGCCAGGGCGGCCCGAACCAGATCGGCCAGAGGCGGACTCACGCCGGGCCCTCCCCGCCGGCCGGCTTCTCGCCACCGCGACCGCTTCTTGCCTCTGGGAGGGGGGGGATGGGGCGCTCCGCCTCGGACGCGCGCACGCGGGTCCGGCGCGGGGTG
>CAYNDU010000443.1:0-5372 GCA_964395615.1 uncultured Pirellulaceae bacterium
TCCCAAACCCAGCGATAAATCGCTGGGCTAGTATCAACCGTCCCTCACGGGACGTCCACCCAAAACGAGCCCGTTCCTGCACCCGTCGTTTGGCTTCTACTCGCAGAACCTGATGACGTTTGGGAAAAGAAGATTTTTTCTTGCGATTCTTTGGAAACTGGTCTTGACCTGATTTTTCCCAGCCAGTATTTAACCGCTCTCTTCTACCAACAATTTTTCCCTGTCAACGGTTGTCGAGCTCCAACATCGGCAATCGGGCTACTCAGCTCGTCGTAGGATCACACTCATCATCCGCGAATCGATGTGAATGAAAAGTATGACGCCATGCGCATGGAAGCGCGACGGCTGAAAGTGCGGCTTCGGATCGGTTCCGACCGTCACGGGGTTTTCGTGCATCTCGAAGAAGGAGAAGCGCGTTGAGAGCGACCGCGAAACGAATGGGTTTGGGCCTGGCCATTGGTGCCATGCTCGCAGCGACAAATGTCTCGGCCGGCACATGGATGTTGTCGACCGCGACGAATGCAATCTGGTCGACTCCAGGCCAACTGGTCTCGAGCAAGGATGCCGACAGCAAGAAAGTGGCCGAAAAATGGCTGCGACAGGCTCGTGATGCCATTCAACAAGGCAATCTCGAGTTAGCGGAGTACTACGTCAGTCGGGCGGAAAAATTGAACGTGCATTACGATCCCGTATTTGCCCGATTCAAGGACACGCCGGCAAAAGTCCGGAAGGACTTGGACCAGCTGCGAGGCAAAAGTCCGGATTCGGGCAAGCCGAGCATGCTGTCTCGGCTGTTGGGCAAGAAGGAGCCCGCTCAGCCACCGGCCGATCCGTATGCGACGAACGTCCAGCGGGCGGCCGGAGCAACCTCGCCGGCAACCGCCGTCGACGCGACCGCCCAAACCAAAGCTCAAAGCGACCGATTGTTACAGGACGCGCGCCTGGCATTGGCCGGCGGGGACGCGGAACGGGCCGGTCAGATCGTTGCCCAAGCCCGGCAACTGAAAATGGCCTATCCGTTGAACGCAGACTCGCCAGACAAGGTGGACTCCCTGGTTCGCCAGGCTCGTGCGTTCGCCAAAGGTCCTGCCTCTGGAACGGATGATGCGACCTACCGTCGTGCATTCGCTCAATTCCTGATGGACCAGTCGGCCGGATTGATGGGCTACTCAGCCTTTCAGGACGCGCAACGGCTGGCACAGCAGGCGAAGGACCTGGGTGCCCAATACGGTCAGTTCGATCAGACACCCGACCAGTTGCTGACGCGCATCGAAGCGGGCGCCAGACAGGCGGGAACGGTGGCAAATGCCGGGACCCGTCGGAATCTGAACGACACCAACCGAAGTGATTCGCCGATGCGATTGCCAGTGGCCGGAGCCGAATCCGTTCGTCACAAGGCAGATGCATTGCGCATGATTGCCCAATCGCAGGCGGCTCTCGATCAGGGCGATCTGCTCGGCGCGAAACAACTGGCCGAGCGGGCCCAGACGATGGTTCCCGATTCGGCATATGGTCCTGACGACACACGTCCTTGGGAAGTCCTGCTTCAAATTAACAAGGCTATGAACTCCCGGATGGCCAGTCCGGCCAACGGAACCGTTCAGACGGCAGGTCATTTCCAGGCGTCCAACGCTGTGGCTACCGACTCGGGAGGAGGCGCGTATCCGGTGACTCGTGGCGTCTATCGCCCCAACCAGGACGCGTCACGTAACGTCCCGGCTCAAGCACTCGCCCCGACACCCGCCGATTCCGGTTCGGCGTCGCGGGCGCCGAGCCCCGGCGCACAGCTCTTCGCCGACGGGGTCCGGGCCCTGGAGAACCGAGACCGAGCGACAGCGGTTAAGTTGTTCCGGGACGCTTGGAAGTACGAGCGCGACCTGGATCCTACCACGCGACAGCAACTGCAGGATAAGCTGAGCCTGCTGCAGACTGGCGGAAACTCGTCGGTCGGGCCTGCTCCGACTTCCCCTCTGGAAGCCGTCGATGCCAAACAACAGTTGTTGCGTCAAAAACTGTTCCGCGAGATTACCAGTGAACAGGCCGAATCGCAACGGATGAGCGGCAAGGACCCCAAGGGGGCCCTGGACCGCCTGATGAAATTGCGGGACCGCGTCGGAAGTTCGGAAGTCGATCCTGGCTCTCGAAAACAACTGCTCACGTTGGTCGATAAGAACATCGACAGTTTGCAGCGGTACATCGATGCAAACCGTGCCGAGATTGAGCTGGCCGAGCACAACCGAAATGTCCGCGAAGGAATCGAGTTGGACAGCAAGCGGCAGCAAGAAGTGAATGAAAAGATTGCTCAATTGGTCGAGGAATTCAACCAGTTGGTCGATGAGCAACGTCTGGCCGAGGCAGAACGAATCGCAAAACAGGCGAAGGAACTGGCTCCCGATTCTGAGATCGTACAGAGTCTGACATGGAAAAGCCGTTTCCTCAAACGGATCCAGGAGCAGATGTCGATCGAGGAGAAGAAGGAGCAGGGATTCTACGATCAGACGACGTCTGTTCTGGCTTCTTCGGCGGGTTTCAATGACTCGATACCCATCCAGTTCGACGCCAAACGATGGAAGGACATATCGACCGGTCGAGCCGCACGCCTGGAACAAGGCGGGCAGCGATTGACCAAGGGCGAAATGGAAATCCAACAGGCATTGAGCAACAAAGTTGACGTGAAGTTCGCCGATCGCCCATTATCGGAAGTGGTCGACGTGCTCAGCGAACTGGCCGGTGTTCCGATCGTTCTCGATCCGGTCGGTATGGCCGCCGAAGGCGTCACCAGCGAAACGCCGGTGACCATGCGTCTCAATGGCCAGATTACACTGCGAAGCGCCTTGAATCTGATCTTGGAGCCGCTGAGGTTGAGCTATGTCATCCAGAACGAGGTTCTGCGGGTGACGAGCGAGCAGACGCGGGATTCCAATGTCTATACCAAGGTCTACAACGTGGCTGACCTGGTCATCCCGATCCCGAATTTCATCCCGGGATATAACAATGGATTGCCCGGTGCGATTCAATATGCCCACAATGCGTTGGGCTACGGCAACAACATTGCGCCGCTCGGTCGTGTGCCGCTGGCGGTGGCAGCGGACGACTCTCAGGGAGCAATGACGGGCAGCAGCGTGTTGGCTCAGATGGGAGCCGGCGGAATGCTCAATTCCATGAGTTCCCAGAAGTCCCAGCCGATGGGGTTTGGCCCCGGCGGAATGGGTGGGGCCGCTATGGCCGACTTCGACACGCTGATCGAACTGATTACCAGTACGATCGCGCCCGATACGTGGGACGAAGTAGGCGGTGCGGGAGCGATCGAGCCGTTTCCGATCAACCTGAGCCTGGTGATCAGCCAGACCCAGGAAGTGCATGAGCAGATCGCCGACTTGCTCGATCAGTTGCGACGCCTGCAAGACCTGCAGGTGACGATCGAAGTCCGATTCATCACGCTCAATGACAATTTCTTCGAACGACTCGGCATTGATTTCGATTTCTCAATCGATGATAACGTCAATGTGGATGGGATTCGATCGCAAGATCAGGCCGGTGGGATCGGTGACGATGCCGGGCCGAGTGCCGTGTTCGGCCTCAATCAACAGGGACCGACAACGAACCTGGACCTGGAATTCACGCAGGGCAGTTTCGGAGCCGCCTTGCCCCAGTTCGGCAATTTCAATGCCGGGACCGCCGCCAACTTCGGGTTCGCGATCCTGAGCGATTTGGAAGTCTTCTTCCTGCTCGAGGCGGCTGAAGGTGATCAACGCAGCAATGTACTGCAGGCACCCAAGGTAACGCTTTTCAATGGCCAGACGGCATCCGTTCAGGATATCGAGCAGCGGCCGTTCGTAACGAGTATCATCCCGGTCGTCGGCGACTTTGCCGCCGCCCAACAACCGGTCATTGTCGTGCTGAGTGAAGGAACTCAACTGAATGTCCAGGCCGTGGTGTCGTCCGATCGACGCTTCGTCCGGCTCACGTTAGTGCCTTTCTTCAGCCGCATTGGTCCGGTCGATACCTTTACGTTCGACGGTACGACCACCACCGATAACGGTACGATTGTCAATGATCCGAACGGTCAGGAGCAGGGACGCAACAATACTCAGACGACCCGGCAGGGTACCACCGTCCAGTTGCCGACCTTTATCTTCACGACCGTCTCGACAACCGTAAGTGTGCCCGACGGTGGCACGATTCTACTCGGCGGCATCAAACGACTCAGCGAGGGACGCACCGAATTCGGTGTGCCCATGTTGAGTAAAGTGCCGTACGTGAATCGGCTGTTCAAGAACGTCGGGATCGGCCGAGAAACTGCCAGTTTGATGATGATGGTCACTCCACGTATCATCATTCAGGAAGAAGAAGAGCTGTTGCAGACCGGCTACGACAGCACGCAGTAGGCGATGTTGGATCGCATAGGTCGCTCATAGGCGGCCGGCTTGCTCAGCAAGTCGGCCGCCTTTCTATTTGGGACTTGGCAAAGACCAAGAACAGGATCAGAATGAATGCGATCGCATTCGAACGGGTCTGGGACGGGAGCTCGAGAGGAGAACGCATCGTGCACGAGAGATTCTGGTTGGCGTTGGGTTCACTGTTGGCGGCCGGAGCGGTCATGATGGGCGCTTATCATGCTCACGGTCTGGAAAAGAACCTGCAAGGTCGAGGTCTTGAACCGGAACTCGTCGAACGAAGGATGCACGATGCCGAAGTTGCCGTGAGGTATCAGTTCTACCACTCGCTCGGCCTGATCGTTCTGGCACTAGCCGCCCGCGGTCGGTGTACTCGGATGGCCACGGTGTCCATGTCGCTGATGCTGGCCGGTCTCACGTTGTTTAGCGGTGGCCTGTATCTCATTGTATTTGCCGGTACGTCCGTGCACTGGGCGATTGTCCCGTCGGGAGGCCTCTTGATGATTGTCGCTTGGACGGTCGCTGCCGTCGCCTTTCTATGCAACCCGTGCGTCGAAACTCAAAACGCTTCAACGGGTTGATGCTTCGTGGCGAAACCGTTTCCCGTCCAGGGAGAGGCAGCCGGGGCCACCGAATCGTACGTCGAGTCGGGGGGGGGTGGGCCCCCCACCGCCCAAGACCCCACGGAGGCCACACCCCACGAAGGGGACGTGGCCAACGCACCCCAGGACTTCGGTCCCGACGGGACGAGCCAACTTCGCAACCGCATCGTGACGTGCAAACTCACGAAAGCGTAACTGCCATGTTGGAGACACAGTGGGGTTTGGTATCAGTAGCCAATGCAGCAGCCAGAGGGTGCCATCGTCCTCCATGAAGGGATCCCATCCGTCATCAAGAAGGAGTTTTATGCCAACTTCAGTGGTGCGTAGGTACCGACCGGTATTTCTTTCCTTCCGGTCATCCGTCTCTACCAGT
>CAYNDU010000444.1:0-5370 GCA_964395615.1 uncultured Pirellulaceae bacterium
GGAGGCGGAGGCGGGGTCCGGGGGGGGGCCGGCCAAGACAAAGGAGTTTCCCCGCGTGGTGATTGGCGCCCCGTCACACCCGGCGCCCGGAGTCGAGGTCCGGGAAGCGGCGCCGGCCTATCCGAGTGTCTATCCGGCGGCGACCGGCAAGTCGACGGGCGCTTATCGATTGTGGGCGTACCGCCTGTCGTTGGAACTGCCGGATCAGAGCTATTCTGCATACATGCAAGCGGATCAACAGGCACGAACATTGACCTATGATCCGGAGCAGCAATTCACCAGCGATCTCCTCTTCTCGATTCCCGACCGTGCGATCCGTGGCCGCACACATGTGGAGCAAGTGACCAACGATGTGACGTCACTTCCATTAAGCGTCCTTCAGCCGGTTGACGCCGACAGCCTGTATGTGCTGGGCGGGGCGGCCGACGTGGCGCGCGACCACGTCGGAAAGATGCTGAGACCGCTGGCATTCATTGAGTTGGGACGCCGGGTCGGCCGAGAGGCTGCACGAAAGGCCAAAGCACGCGGACCGCTCGCCGGCATTCATGTATCGGGCAGCGCGCCGAGCGGTATTGTCGCACAGGGAGACGTACGCGAAGTACTGGCCGGCGTCCGGCCCACCGAATCCAATGCTACGATCCCGCAGCCCGAGCGCGGCCTGCCCGTACTCGGCACCTGGGACGTCGTTGTGATTGGAGGCGGTACGGGGGGAGCACCCGCCGGTATCGGTGCGGCCCGGCAAGGAGTCAAAACGTTGGTGGTCGAGTATCTTTACGGACTCGGGGGCGTAGGGACCGAGGGGGCGATCAGCAGTTACTACTGGGGCAATCGCGTCGGCTTTACGGCTACCGTACTTGATGGTCAGACGAAATGGCCAATTGAGCCCAAGAAAGAGTGGTACCGACGTCAACTGATCGACGCGGGAGCCGATGTTTGGTTCGGGACCATTGGCTGTGGGGCCGTGGTTCGCGACAACCGGGTCATTGGTGCGGTCGTCGCGACGCCCTATGGTCGGGGCGTCGTTTTGGCCAAAACCGTGATCGATTCGACTGGGAACTCGGACATCGCCGCTGCGGCCGGCGCCGCTTGCCTGTACACCGATGCCACGGAATTTGGAATGCAGGGGACCGGGCTACCCGGTCGGAGACTGGGTGGTGCCTACAACAACACCGACTTTACATTGGTTGACGAGACCGACATGGTCGATATCTGGCGCATGTTGGTCTACTCGAAGAACAAGTATGCCGACGCTTTCGATCACGGACGCCTGATCGACACGCGGGAAAGGCGTCGCATTGTCGGCGATTACACGGTCACCGTCGTCGATGAAATGGCCGAACGAACGTATCCTGACTCCGTCGTTCGAACTTGGAGCAACTTCGATACGCATGGCTTCACCGTCGATCCCTTTTTTCTTCTGGAACATCCCGAAAAAGTCGGGATCGGCGTCAATTTGCCGATGCGGATCTTTCTGCCCAAGGGTCTCGAGGGAATTGTCGTGACCGGATTGAGTATGAGTGCTCACCGCGACGCGTTGCCATTGATCCGTATGCAAGCCGATATCCAAAACGGCGGTTATGCCATGGGTGTTGCCGCTTCGATGGCGGCAGAATCAGGCGAGCTGGTCCGGAAGATCGATGTCAAGCGACTTCAAAAGCATCTCGCGAAAATCGGCAACTTGCCGGAGACCGTGCTGGAGGATAAGGACTCGTTTCCCTTGTCGGACAAACAACTGGATGAAGCAGTCGAGGCGCTCAAGCAGGGGAAGCAGGCGGCCACATTGCTGACCGACCCGAATCGTGCCGTCCCACGATTGGTCACCGCCTACCGCCAGGCAGGACACGACGATCAGTTGGTCTATGCCAGGGGATTGGCCGCGATGGGCAACAGCGAGGGTACCGATCGGATCATTGAAGAGGTCCGATCGACCAAGGAATGGGACGCCGGTTGGAACTACCGTGGGATGGGACAATTCGGGTCGGCGTTCAGTCCCTTGGATATTCTGATTGTCTGTCTCGGTCGAGCCGGAAACCCGAAGGCCATTCCTGCGATTCAAGAAAAACTCGGTCTGCTGACCGATCGGAGCGAGTTTTCCCACCATCGAGCGGTGGGGCTGGCGCTCGAGATGCTTCGCGATCCGAGCGCCGCGGAACCACTGGCTCAGTTGCTCAAGAAACCGCGCATGACCGGTTTCGCCCAGACCGATATTGAGCATGTCACCGAGCGAGGCGTGCCGGGCGGCACGAATGCCGAACGTTCGCGTCGCGAGTCCTTGCGGGAGTTGCTGCTGGCCCGTGCGTTGTTCCGATGTGGAGACGCGGACGGTCTGGCGGCCTCGATTCTTGAAGATTATTCGCACGACTTGCGCGGCCATCTGGCTCGCCACGCACGGGCCATTTTGACCGAAGGAAAATAGCGACGGCATCGCGCGACCGCAGGGACAAGAGCGCCCGATGCGCCCCGGGTCGGCAAGTCCGTTGTCTCCGTGCCGTGCAGGCGATGAAGGTCCGATGATCTTCCCTTGGGGATCGGTCGACGCGGCGCCACACTCGGAGGTGGACTCAACGGACTCACCGCTCGACGGCATCACGGAACGACGGCACCGCGGAACGACGGCGATGGGAAGAGCCGTCGGCCCTCAATAGAAACCGTACTCGTAGGCCGCTTCGTACATAGCCACGACATTGGCCGGCGGGACGCCGGCCTGGATGTTATGCACGTTGTTGAAGACGTAGCCGCCGCCGGGCATGAACGCCTCGATATTGCGGCGGACATGCTCACGCACGGTCGGAGCGTCGGCGTGGGGCAATACATGTTGAGCGTCGATGGCTCCGCCCCAGAACGTCAGCCGGTCTCCAAACGCGGTCTTGAGCTCGGTCGGATCCATTTGGTCGGCACTGATCTGGACCGGATTGAGTGCGTCGATTCCGTTGTCCAACAGGTCGGGAATGTAGGATCGGCATCCGCCGCACGTGTGGTACCAGATCTTGGCCGTCGTTCCGGCCCGTATCGTCTGGACAAGACGCTTCTGTCTCGGCTTGACGACCGAGCGATAGAATTCCGGCTGAAACAGCGGACCTCGTTGACCGGCAATATCGTCACCAATCATGATCACGTCGACCAGATCACCGGCTTCGGCCAGGAATCCCTCGAACCAATCAAGCCAGAATTGTAACGTGCAATCCAATAATGCCTCGCAGAACTCCGGCTGTTCGATCATGTCCATGAACCACCGTTCGAGCCCTCGCAAATACCAGCAGATCTCGTATACCACGCCACTGATGCCGCTGACCAATGCAAAAGGCGTGTCTTCCCGAATATCCAGTGCACGCCGGCGCAGTCCACGGAACCGGCCGGGGTCCTTGCCGTCTGGAAACGGGTAGTCGCCCAGGTCTCCCAACGTCGCATCTGCCAGCGGATGGTCCGTGATGTCCATATACAAAGGCGCGTCGTCAGGCATGGACCATCGAATTCCAAACTCATCGATCAGATCGTGCCACATCTGGCCGTCGCGTTGGTTGACCTCAATGCGTCCGTCGTACCCGTCCGCGGCAGAGGCATGGATGTAACGCGTATCAACGCGTAGACGCCGCAGCACCTGTTCGCTGGGACGAGCCAGTTGTTGCACCGCATCCACGATCTCGATTTCTTCATCGAACTCGAGGTAGTCGATCAAGTCGCGATAGGCGAATTTGTGGATACCCGTTTGATTACCACCCAGATCGAGTGGGATCCGGTCGGGAGCCTGGTGGTTCAAAGCAGCCAGGACTCTCTGCCGAGGTTTCATGAATTCGACTTTTTGAGACATGCCGGCATTCCTTTCTGCGTGATGATTCTCCTTGTGCCGGGACTCTCATCGACTCCCGTCCCGATTCAGTATGCGATGAGAACTACTCTTTGGAATTCACCGGTTTGAGTAATTCCAAAGCGGCACAACTCATCGCCGTGATGCCGGTCAGAAGTGTCGGTCGCGGATCGGGGTAGTAGAGCGGCGAATGCAGCGAAAGGGGCCGGTCGAGCTGCTTGTGCCGCTGCTCCTCGATGGAGCCCAACCAGAACATGACAATGGGGACGTTCTCCCTCGAATACATGCCGAAATCCTCGGCGCCCATCACTGGTGGCGCGTCGATCACGGCCAGCTCGCCGAGAGCCGCCTGCCAGATCGGCTTGAGTCGTGCCACGAGAGCAGGGTCGTTGAATACGGCCGCGGCGCCCTCGCTGAACGTTACGTCAGGTTCCGCGGCGCCCGCGCTTAGTGCAATCCCCTTTGCCTTGCGCACGATTGCATCCTTGAGTTGCTGACGTACTTTCGGCGAGTAGCTGCGAATTGTGAGTTGCAGTTTGCATTCGTCTGAGATGATATTGTGCTTGGCACCGGCATGGATCGATCCGACCGTGATGACCGCCGGCTCGATCGGCTCGATCTCACGACTGACGATCGTCTGCAGAGCCAGGATGAGTTGTGCAGCCTGGACAATTGGATCAACGGTTGTGTGTGGATAGGCTCCATGTCCTCCGACTCCGTGAACCGTTATGTCGGCGCTGTCGACATTTGCCATCGAATAGCCGGCATGCACTCCGACGATACCAGCCGGGTGAGGTGCCACGTGCAGCGCCAATGCGAAATCGGGACGCCCGAATCGTTTGTAGAGTCCATCGTCCAGCATGGCCCGCGCGCCAAGAACGCGTTCTTCGGCCGGCTGTCCGATCAGCATCACGGTTCCCTGCCACCGATCCTGGTTTTCTGCCAGGTACTGGGCAACGCCCAGGAAATTCGTCATGTGCAGGTCGTGACCGCAGGCGTGCATCACCCCGACCATTCCCTCGCCGGTCGGATTCGCTACCCGAACGGTTGAGGCGTACTCGAGGCCCGTCTGTTCGCTGATGGGCAACGCATCCATATCGGTGCGGATCAGAAGCTGCTTTCCTGACCCGTTGCTCAACATCCCCACGATGCCGTGACCACCGACATTTGTCGTCACCTCGTAGCCGAACTTGCGCAAGGACTCGGCAAGTCGCTCCGAGGTCTTCTCTTCGTGCAGCGACAGTTCCGGATGGCGGTGCAGGAATTCGTATTCGGGAATCAACCGGTCGACATGCTTGTTCGCCCATTCTCGCGGACTCTCCGCGACGAGCGAACGGGGAGCGGGTCCTAGTAGTACCGCCCATGCCAGACAGACTATCACTGGGGCTTGTTTCATTACGTTCGTTCTCCATGCGCTCGGGCCGAGGGACAGGCGTCCATCTTAGCAGATCAGGCCAGGCGGGTAGTCGCGTACCGCGAGACTTTTGGCGAACGGCGTCGGATAACCCGAGGAGGTAAAGGGGGCAGGAGTCAATTGTGCGAAGCACCCTACGGGCCGTTCCGGC
>CAYNDU010000445.1:0-5355 GCA_964395615.1 uncultured Pirellulaceae bacterium
AGTGAACACCTTGCTCAGCCCAACCGCTACGGAAGCTCGTTCCTGCACCCGTGCCCCATGGCCCCCCACTACCCTGGGCCCCGCAACGTGCGAAGCCTCAAAGCGGAGCCTCGATGGTCCCGCGCCCTCCTTTCCAAGAGCCCCCGCGTCAGAATCGCTTCGCATAAGGAGCTCTTTTCGTCCGGCGCAGGTGCCGACCCGTCCTACCGCCGGCAGGCCATTTGTTGCACAATAGTGTGTCGGAGCCCCTCCGGTAGGGAAACGACACGTGGCGTCGAGGAAAGCGAGCCCATGAACGAGTGCATTGACTTGCGGAGTGACACGGTGACCCGGCCGACTGCCGAAATGCGGCAGGTCATGGCAGCGGCCGAGGTCGGCGATGACGTGATCGACGTGGATCCGACCGTCGATCGTCTGCAGAGGACGATCGCCGAACTACTGGGTCATGAAGGGGCCATTTTCGTACCCTCGGGCACGATGGCCAACCAGATTGCCGTCCGATTACATTGCCGGCCGGGCGACGAATTGCTTTGCGAGGCCGGTTGCCATATTTTTCATTATGAACAGGGCGGATTTGCTCAGTTGAGCGGCGTGGTCGCTCGGACATTCGAGGCCGAATCGGGCGCCATGTCGGTCAACCAATTGCAGGGCCAGATCCACCCGGACAACGAACACCTGGTGCGCACTCGGCTGGTCTGTCTCGAGAATACCCATAACCGGGGTGGTGGCCGTGTTCTCCCGTTCGACGAAGTGCAGCGCATCGGCTCGTGGGCTCGCGACAACGGACTGAGGACCCACCTGGATGGAGCTCGTTTGTTCAACGCCGTAGCTGCGTCCGGCATCGCCGCCGACCGGTGGGCAACTCCATTTGACACGGTCAGCGTCTGTTTCAGCAAAGGGCTCGGTGCCCCGGTGGGATCAGCGCTGGTAGGCTCGTCCGAGTTGGTCGCTGAGGCACGCCGTCATCGAAAGCTTTTGGGCGGCGGGATGCGACAATCGGGAATCATTGCCGCCGGAGCCTTGTTCGCTCTTGAGCACCATCGCGAGCGATTGATCGACGACCATCATAACGCTCAGCTCCTGGCCGAGGCCGTGCGAGAGGCCGACGGCCTGACCTTGCGACCGGACCAGGTTGACTCGAACATGGTCATCTTTGAAGTGGACGCGGCCCTGGCCACGGCACCACAATTTGCGGCCGCCTTGAAGGCTCAGGGAGTCTGGACGCTCGCATTGGGAAGCCAGATGATTCGCGCCGTAACCCACCTGGATGTCGATCACGCGGAGGCCGTCCGGGCGGCAGAAATCATTCGTCGCACGGCACAGTGCGTTTCAGAAGGAACGCTGGAACTTCCGGCTGGAGAGCCCGCCTATTAGGCTGACCGCTGTTCAGCGGCGCTCGATTCAACACGATGTGGAGAGAAACCCTTTGATCGATCTGAATGTTCCCATAGCTCAACTTGCTGACCGTGCATCCCAACAGTTTGAGAGGCAGTTTGGCCGACCGGCGCGCTGGTTCGTCGCCGCGCCGGGAAGGGTCAATCTGATTGGTGAGCATACCGATTACAATGACGGATTCGTCTTGCCGATGGCCATCGAGCGTTACGTCGTTCTGGCGGCCGATCGATCGCCGGTCGGCGGAGTGACGGATGTCGCACCGGCGTATCGCATCTGCAGCACGGCCAACGGACAGTGCCTTTCCTGGCCGGCGTCGGGGCCGACTGCCGAGCAACGCAACGGCTGGACGAGCTACGTCTGGGGCGTATTACAGCTGGCTGGCCAGCAGGGGATGGACACCGGACCGGTTGATGTGGCCATCCACTCCAGCATTCCACTTGGCGGAGGCCTCTCGAGCAGTGCCGCGTTGGAAGTCGCCACGGCCACCCTGGTGGAAGCGATCACCGGACAGTCGATGGGCCGGGTCGAGAAGGCGTTGCTCTGCCAGAAGGCCGAACACGAATACGCGGGCGTGCCGTGCGGGATTATGGACCAGTTCAGTTCGGTCATGGGCCGGTCCGGTCATCTGATCCTGCTGGACTGCCGATCGGCCGAAGCCGAACTCGTTCCACTTGAAAGCGACGAGATCGCGATTCTGATCGCCAACACGAACGTCAAGCATGAGCTCACCGGTGGCGAGTACGCGGAGCGCCGGAGTCAATGTGAGGCTGCCGCTGCCGCGTTGGGGCTCCCGTCGCTCCGAGATTGCACGATGAAACAACTCGAGCAAGACGGCCATTTGCTGGACGATGTCACTCGGCGCCGATCCCGCCACGTGGTGAGCGAAATTGACCGGACGGTCAGAGCGGCCAGCATCATCCAAGCCGGCGACTGGTCCGAGTTCGGGCGACTCATGTATGCCAGCCACGACTCGCTGCGCGATGACTACGAGGTGAGTTGTGAGGAACTTGATCTAATGGTCGATCTCGCACGGGAACTGAATGTGCCGGCAGGCGTGTATGGATCTCGGATGACCGGAGGAGGTTTCGGAGGTTGCACGGTCAGCCTGGTCCAGGCCGACAAGACCGCCCAGATTGCTCGTTCGCTTGCCGAAGGCTACGTCCAGAAGACGGGCATTGAACCGACCATCTTTGTGTCGCGACCCGCTCGCGGCGCTCACCGTGTGGAACGGAACGGAGAGTCGGGCTAGCCGCATGGCCGAACGTGTTGCAGGCGGTCGCGTTTTGCTCGCTAACCGCCATTCGTGCTATAGTAGAAGTTGACGTTTCCGTCACTACGACTGGCCTTTGCGCGTCGCCCATGTCATTATCCCAAAGTGATTTCTGGAAGCTACTCAAGGCCAGTGGGCTGCTCTCGCGCCAGTGGCTTACCAAAGCCACCGACTCGTATCGGCAGGCGGATGTCGGGCACGCGTCGAAATCGGCCCGCGATGTCGCCCAGTGGCTGGTCGGCCACCGTCTGATCACCCAATATCAGGCCAGCGTCTTGCTCAACGGCAAGAACGGCCCGTTCGTATTCGGCGACTATCGTGTCTATGATCGGGTCCGCAAGGGTCGCCTGGCCGGATCCTATCGAGCGATCCACCGTCCGAGCCGTCACAAGGTGATGCTGAGGTTCGTGACCGGCGCCGTTGCCGGCAACCCGGAACAATGGAATGACTATTGTGCCTTCGTCCTGGAAGCCTGCCGTTCGGTCCATCATCAACTTCAGCGCATCTATACGTGTGTCGATGCGTTTCCGTACCGTTTTCTGGTCACCGAACCACTGACCGGCAAGTCGGCCGCCCGGTGTCTATCCGATTCCGGGCCCTTCGCCGTCAGCCAGGCCTGTCGCGTCGTCCGACTCGCTGCCCTTGGACTGCAGGCGCTTGCCGAGCAGGGTCAAGTCCACGGAGATATTCGCCCTGAGAACGTGTGGCTCACCGACGACGGCAACGTCCGGTTGCTTCGTGACTACGTCAGCATTCCCAAGGCTCCGGTCGTTGATCCGGACCACCCGCAATCATTGGCCGATCTCCGTTTCGATTACGCGGCTCCGGAACTGGCCCATGCCGACACCTCGTTGACGACCGCAACCGACATGTACGCGCTTGGCTGCACGTTTTATCAGCTGCTGGCCGGCCAGCCGCCTTTCGAGGGCGGCGACGCATCACTTAAGCTCCATCGCCACGCCACCGAGGCGATTACGCCCCTCGAGCAATTCGCCGTCGCCCCGGCGGTGTCCGAGGTCGTAACCTGCCTGATGGGCAAGAACATCGCGGCTCGGACGATTCATCC
This sequence comes from uncultured Pirellulaceae bacterium, assembly GCA_964395615.1. Classification (GTDB taxonomy): domain Bacteria; phylum Planctomycetota; class Planctomycetia; order Pirellulales; family Pirellulaceae; genus CAYNDU01. The sequence goes on from CAYNDU010000445.1 coordinate 3,732, forward strand.
CGCGGAATTGGCCGACCGACTGTCGTCGTTCATCGCCGAAAGCGAATTGGAGCCGCCGCCTCCCGCAGCGAACAAACGGCTCGCTGCCTTCGAGCAGGCCATCGCTGACCTTCATCAAGGTATCGACCTGCCAAAGCCACTCGAACCGCCACCGGAAACAGAAGGTGCCGACGTACCGCCCCCAATCATTGACATCCATGGAAATGCCCCTCGCGCGCAGGTCCGACCGGGTGACGTGGCGCTTATCGGGGCCGCTGAACAACTCAAGGCCACGCATCGTTTGCAGCGAGTGCAACAAGCGCAACGCCGTCGAGCGATCGTGCTCGGCGCTTGGGCCATCGGTCTCACGATCATCGCTGCGGGAATGGTCGTGTTGAACCCCGAACTCCGGAGCAAGCTGTGGGGCGGGGCCCGGAACGAGCAACAATCGGCCGAGCATCCAAGACCCAAAGCCCCGTCTGCGTCACCCGGCCCAACGAGGGACGCGAACGCTGCGTCCCGCCCCATCACCCGATCGGGCGACTTCGAAGTCTGGCCGGATGACGGTCAGTCGCTTTGGATGACACCGACCTCTGGGCCGCCCCTCACTCTTGAACTCGCTCCACCCGGGACGCAACTCATCCTCGCCATGCGATTGAGCGAGTTGGTCACGACGACCGACGGCAAGAAGCTGCTGCAGGCCGGCGGGCCGGCACTTGGTGAAGCGATTCACTGGATCGAGCAGACGACGGGCATCGAGGCCGCCCGGATTCACCAACTGATTCTCTGTTGGCGTGACGCTCCCGATGGGGCCATCCAGCCGACAGCCGTTGTACAACTTGACCAACGCGTCGATCGGCAAGTTCTACTCGATGCGTGGGACCACCCAACGGTACAGACGGACGGTTCCGTACAATACCTCACGGGACGCTCGTCGGCCTATTACCTGAGCGACGAGCCGACGGTTCAGGCATTCGCGGTCGGGCCGCGCGACGCCATTCAAGACGTTGCATCGGCTCAGGGCGCCGAGCCGGTGTTGCGCCGCGAAATGACGCGACTGCTGCAATCCTCCGATGCTCAACGTCACATCAGCGTGCTGTTCGCGCCGAGTTTTCTCTGGAATAACTTGCTCCGCGATGGGCGAACTTACTTTTTTGGAGATGCGCGGCGACTGCGCGAGCCCCTGCAGTGGTTGCTCGACGAAGAACTCAAGGCCGGCCTCTTCAGCCTGCATGTTGATCAGGGATGCTACCTGGAATGGCGAACGTACGGGCAGGCGAACCATGACTCGGTGGCATTGGCCCAGCAGCTTCGAAGTCGAGTGCAGGAAGTTCCAGAGCAAATGGAAGACTACTTCCAATATGTCTATCCATCCGCGTACTGGCGTCGAATCGCTCTGCGCGTCCCCGAAATGGCTCGATTCATCAGCGACTACACGCGCGTCGGTGTTGAAGACGGGCAAGCACTGGTCAACATCGCGCTGCCGACCGTCGCCGCTCACAACCTTGTGTTTGCTGCCGAACGACTGCTCAGCGAACAGGGGACAGGCTCACCCAAGGCGCCTCGCCCAGCCGCGCCGGCCGGTCCCACCTCGATCAATGAACTCCTTGCCACCAAGATGAACTTGAGCTTCGATCAGAAATCG
>CAYNDU010000446.1:0-5331 GCA_964395615.1 uncultured Pirellulaceae bacterium
GCTTTGCGCCGTGTGCGAGGGAGATTCAGGAGGGGGTCCAGGCAGGTCCAGACAAGCAGCATGATGCCGACGACAGAGACAACGCCCGGCCTGCTCACCAGCCGCAACGGCAGATTACTGGCACTCAGAATGTTGTCGGCGACCAGGCGGACAAGTTGCCGCAGTCCGTACCCGCTCTGCCCATGGGTACGAGCCTGATGTTCCACCTCTACGTTCATGATCCGGCCGGTCGTCCGATAGATCAACGGGTTAAGAATCGGGTTCACCGTTGCATGCCGGCAGATAGCTTGGGCCAGACGGCCGGTCATAATCTGGAAACTGCTGCCAACCAGTTCCCGCGGTTTGCCATAGAGGAGCGAATCAAGCCGGCTGACGAGCCGGCTGCCGAGATTTCGGACGGGGCCGTGGTGTTTGATTCGATATTTGCCCATCACGCAATCCATCTCGGGGTGGCTCTCGATGGTCTGGATCAGGACAGGCACCTGCTCGGGAGGATGCTGCAAATCATCGTCCATCAGAACGACCCAGTGGCCATCGGCCTCTTCCAGTCCGCAAAGGATCGCGCGATACTGACCACTATTGTGAAGAAGGTCGATCCCCTTCACGAACGGGTACGATTCGGCCAGATCGCAAATGGTCTTCCAGGTGTCATCCGGCGACGCATCATTCACCAGTATGATTTCGAATGTCGACACATGTGGTCGCACGGCCTGCTCCAGTCGGCTGACCAAATCCGGTAAACTCAGCGCACTGCGCCAGCAGGGTATGATGATGGAACAGCTTTGACGCTGATTTGTCGTCAAAGGAGGTACCTCATGGATGGCACAATAGGGTGACTTGGCCGACCGGACACGACACGGCTGCCCGTTCGTATCGGCGACGTTACAGGGAAACCGCCGCCTTCATACAACTTTAACTTCGTCCAGGACCAAACAAAAGGGGCTCGAGCGTCAAGTCCACCGACGGGAGTCCCCTCGGCGGCGGTTTTGACAGGGCCGTAGAAGCACACGAATGAACACGCGATCCAACGAGCACTCATCGACGAGGCGATTCGCTACGCCCGGCTGGACGACCACGTCCGTGCTGGCAGGGGCGATCGCGCTATCGCGTGCCTTGGTCGAATTCTACTACTCCGGTAACCGGCTGCTGGCACCGCTTCCGTTGGCTGCGATCGTTGTCCTCGCTGTGGCTTTGGCCCACGCCGTTGGAAATAACTGGTCGTTCCGTCCAGCGGATGCGGACCGTGGATCGAGTGTCATACAGTGGGAACGGTGCGTGTGGATTGGGTTACTGATACTGGCCATAGCCGTCTGGCCGGCCGCGTTCGATCCCTACTGTTTTTCCCTGGCCGTCCTGTTCGTCTTCGGATCGATGGCCCTGTTTCCGGTCGTTCTGATCGAAACGCGCGGACCGTCCGGCCGCTCGATACCGGGGCTGAACCGTTATCGCACGTCGATGGTCACCGCGGCGGTCGGTTTGTCGATTTGGTCCGTCATCGTCTACATGGCGGCATCGTGTCGATCGGTAGGGAGTGTCGATTTCTTTTATTATCTATGTTCTGCGCGCGACATGGTCCGTGGTGACGTGGCCGTGTCGGACAACGCTTATTGTTACTTTCCCGGCGTCTATCTGTTCTGGCGATGGGTCATGCATCTGGCGGGCACTTCCTTGACCTGGATGCAGTCGGTGGCGTTGGGTCTGATAGTGGCCAATGCGGCGGCGGTACTTGCTATCGTGCGCAGAATGACGGGTCGCTGGCTGATCGGGCTGGTTGCCTCACTCTGGTACCTGGTCATGAGTTTTCGGTTCGAGGGGATTGCGGGAGTGACGGAGCCGCTGGCAACACTGCCGGTACTGCTCGCCCTGGCCGTCTGGGGCGGCCAAGGGTTGAAGGGTGGGAACGGGTGGTGGAATGCATTCGTGCTGGGAATCGCCTTTGGAACGGCTGTGCTTGTCAAACAGCAGGGGGGCCTGTTGGCGGTCGGCGCCGTCTCGTTATTGCTTTGTCGATCGATGGGCGAGCCATCACACCGTCATCGCTGGCCCCAACTCTTCGTCATTCCGGTCGTGGCGTTGATGGTATTCTGTGCCGGAGTCTTATTGGAGGGCCGCGGGTGGGTCCCCTTGCAACAGGGCCTGCAGATGGCGTCCGGGTATGGTCGAGAGGGCACGATACTGGGCAACTTGTATACACAAATTCGGGGCGACGAGTCGGCTTTCCTGGGGATCGGTATCGCCATTCTCGTTGCTGGAGTTACGTTTTTTCGGAAAGAGCATCGGGATCACTTGTCGAATCCTCAATGGCAGATTGTGATCTATTGCATGGTCACGTTTGGTTTCACGTTGATTCAGTTCGGCAGTCGGCCATTTGGACATTACATGCTGCTTGGAGCCCCATGGTTGGTAATCGCAACGGTCGTTCTATTCGCCACTTGGTGGCGGCGGTTGGCGGAGCGATGTCGTTGGCGCTACCTTTTTGAATTTCTTACGTTGTTGTTCGTCGCGATCCCGTTTGCCAGCACCGCCGGACGTCAAAACACGCTCTATGTCTGGCGACCCGTACTGTCGGAATCGTTCGAGGCACAAGATGCCTGGCATCGTCGCCCTGCCCTGCAAGTCGATCTCTCGAAAGTTCGCGAGTGGATTCCACCTGGTTCACCACTTTTTGTCGCGCCGGCTCGACGTAACTCCATTTATTACCTGCTTGATGCCCATACGGCGAACCCGGACGGGTACTGGTTTTTTCTCCCGGACTTTCGTGTCATGCCCTGGCATCGCTGCGATTTTGTGATTCTCTTGACCGAGAACCTCGACGCAAACGATTACCAGTTCTGTTCGCTGGCGGACCGTGACGCGTTGAGAGGGCAGCTGATCGAGCGAGGCTTCCGTCGAGTGGGTACGGATTGCTCGACGCTCGAGGTCTGGCAGAACCCGAAGCGGAAGACTGAGAGGTGAGGATTCGTTCGAGAACGCCCGGCGGCGCTCTTCGACGCCCGAGGGTAGCAACTGGCGGCATACGATTCTCGGTCATCCCCGCCGGTCGAGAAAGGCGGAGACCTCGTCAATGACGAATTGTTGCTCGTCAGGTTCCATCTCGTAGAAGAACGGTAACCGGAGCAAACGGGCGGCGACTGAATCTGTGACCGGTAGATGGGCAGTTGAGCATCCGAGTCTGCGTCCCATTGTGGACGAGTGCAGCGGCACATAGTGAATCACGGCGTGAATGCCGCGTTCCTGCAGATGTTTCATCAAGGCATCCCGCTGTGCCGCGTTGTTGAGCAGCAGGTAGAACAGGTGCCAGTTAGACTGACAGTGTTGGGGAACGGCAGGTGTGCTCAGCAGCCCCGCATCGGCCAGCGTCTGAAACCCCTGGTCGTAACGTTTGTAGATGTCGCGACGGCGCTCGGTGATGCGATCCATGGCTTCCAGTTGAGCACACAGGAAGGCGCAGAGAATCTCGCTCGGTACGTACGAACCGCCCTCATCGACCCAACTGTAGCGATCGACGTCACCACGGAGGAACCGCTGTCGGTTGGTCCCTTTGTCACGCAGAATGTTCGCTCGTTCGACCAACTCGGGCCGATTAACACAGCAGGCGCCGCCTTCACCGCAGATGTAGTTCTTTGTCTCATGGAAGCTGAACACCGCCAGGTCACCGAGCGTCCCGAGCGGACGGTGTCGATAAAACGCGTTGACTCCCTGTGCCGCATCCTCGACCAGCAGCAGTTTATGATCGAGTGCCAACTCGGCCAAACGGTCCATTTCACAGCCGACGCCGGCATAATGAACTGGAAAAATAGCTTTCGTGTGAGCGTTGATCGCTCGTTCAACCGCCTCTTCGTCCAGGTTGAGTGTGTCGCTCCGAATGTCAACAAAGCGGGGCCGTGCGCCCGTTCGAACGACGGCATTTGCGGTTGAAACAAAGGTGAACGACGGCATGATGACTTCGTCACCCGGGTGCAGGTCACACAGTATCGCCGCCATCTCCAGAGCGGCTGTTCCGGAGCAGGTCATCAGGACCTCTCCAATACCGAAGCGTGTCTTCAGCATGGACGCACAGCGGCGCGTAAACATCCCATCGGCACCAATATTGCCGACCGAGACAGCCTGCTCGATGTACTCCATCTCGCGGCCGACGATGAACGGCTTGTTGAATGGTATCTTCATCAGAAATCAGGTGACCCGTTACTCTGCTTCAACATGCAATGTCGATCCGGCAGCCTTCATCCGTCCGGCTCGGATTCGGCGGTCACGATTTCTCGCAAGTAGTCGCCGTAGCTGCTCCGAATGGGGGCTGCAAGCTCTGCCAGATCGTCGAGTGTAATGAACTTCATGCGGTAGGCCACTTCTTCAACACACGCGATGCGCAGGCCCTGACGCTGTTGAACGGTTTCAACGAAGTTCGCCGCCTGCAACAGGGAGACTTCGGTGCCGGTATCCAGCCAGGCAAATCCTCGTCCGAAGGACTCAACGTGGAGCTGGCTCTGCTCGAGGTAGAGACGATTCAAGTCTGTGATTTCCAATTCGCCTCGATCGGACGGATTGATCTGCCGAGTCAGCTCGACCGCCTGCCCGTCATAGAAGTAGACCCCGGTCACCGCGTATCGAGAACGTGTATGCGAGGGCTTCTCGAGAATCGCACGAGGCTGACCGGCTTCGTCCAGTTCAATGATGCCGTACCGTTGTGGGTCGTTGACCGCGTAGCGAAAAACGGTCGCTCCTTCGCGTCGAGCCGTGGCCATGGCCAGCTTCGCCTGCAGGCCCTGGCCATAGAAGATATTGTCCCCCAAGATCAGAGCAACGTGGTCGCCCGCTATAAAAGGATCGGCAATGATCAGTGATTGTGCGATCCCTTCCGGTCGAGGTTGAGCGGCGTATTGAATCGAGATGCCAAGCGCGGAACCGTCACCGAGCAACTGCTGGTAGGACGACAAATGCTGTGGCGAGGAAATCAAGAAAAACGATCGGATGCCGGCCAGCATGAGGGTCGTCAACGGGTAATAGATCATCGGCTTGTCAAACACCGGCAATAACTGCTTGCTCACCTGACGAGTGATAGGGTCCAGGCGTGTGCCGGCACCGCCGGCCAGGATAATTCCCTTCTGAAAAAAAGTCTGATGTTCCATCTCGAGCTCCGAACGATACGCCAACGAACTCTCCAAATCCAATCTTCGATCCCGTGCAACCGTCTGCTCATCGGTATCCTGCCGCTCGTCGACCGACTCTACCACAGACCGATCTGAGCCGCCAAGTGCTAATCCGCTTCGTATCGTGGAGCGGGTGCAGGAACGAGCTTCCGTAGCGGTTGGGCTGAGCAAGGTGTTCACTGGA
>CAYNDU010000447.1:0-5306 GCA_964395615.1 uncultured Pirellulaceae bacterium
TCCGCTGGAGACAGGGGAGCGAGAGTGTTCTTTGTTGTGCACACTGAATCAATCGAGCAAAGGCAACACGTGTCTTCCCGCCAACCGCTCGTTTCTCGGGGCGCTTCCGACCGCCCCGCACTTGATGCCCTCCCCGCATCGGCCTAACGCGCCGGCAAGCCGGACGCGTTGAGGCAGTGCCGGTTGAAGAACTCGATGCAGGCTGCTGTCTCTGCAAGGTTGTCCGAGTAGTTGTGGGAGTACTCGACTCCAAAGAGTGTCGGTCGGATGTTCTGCCGTCGCAATTCAACCAACAGGTCGGCAAATCGAGCTTTCCCGGTTCCCCACGGCACGTCATGTCCTTCTTCGGAAAGCTGGTCGAGGTCGTGGGCCTGGATCGTAATCAGTCGATCACCCAGTTTGCGAATTCCCTCGACCGGGTCGATACCGGACCGCAACCAGTAGCCCGTGTCAGGGCAGGCGCCGATCCGCCGACTACGGCCTTTGCAGACGCCCAGGACCCCTTCCGGTTTCCAATAGACGGGTGATTGTTTCGGACCGTGATTATGGATCGCCAGATTGATGTCATACTCGTCGCAGAATCGCTCGATCACGTCGAGTGATTCGGGGGACGGTTCTGAAATGAAAGTCTCGATTCCCATCTTGCGCCCGAACTCAAAAACCTTTCGGCACCCTTGTTCATCGCCGGGAATCTTGGCGTAGAAGCACGTTGGCATCCGGATCCCGGCCTGGTCCATTTTGATGCGTATTTTCTCCAGCACTCGGTCGGGCAGGTTGGCATCGAAGTTGACCGGAATTTCACGGCTCACCTTCTGAAAACTCAGCCCGCCGAGATAGGGAAGGCCCAATTGCCGGGTCTTGTCGATGGTTTCAAAGAGCGTGAATTCATGGAGTCCCCAGGCGGTCACACCGAGTCGCCATCCAAGTTCTTCGCGTGCTCGTACGGCTTTGTTGAGTCGATTGCTGGGAGTCGTAGTACCTTCGAGATCTCCCATAACAAACTGAATCGCACCCAGGTAGAACTGCAGCACTTGCGGGTTCATGAAATCGAGCGGACTGTGGCCGATCGTGCAATAGACAACTCGACCTCGGCCATAGTTGCGGGTCCAGGCCAGCGCGTAGTCTCCATCTTTACGCTCGATACCGGGATGGGCACCATGTGCCGGCAGCTTCGTTTTCAGTGTATCGATACTGAAGAGCACGTGAACTCGATCGCGAGAGTAGGGCCCGCGGACTCGAAAGAACTCACTGGAGTGTTCAAACGTCGTACCGGCGAATGGCCGGTTAAGCACGTGATTCGGCGAATCCAGTTTGACGGTTACACGTTCGTCCTGGGCGAGATGCGATGCGCCGCGGGCACCGAGCAACAGCGCGAATTCAGGCCACGTTTCTCGAGCACCTTTCGAAAAGTCCGTAAATGCCACGCTCGTTCCGTGGATCCCGAGCAGACCGCCACCGCCAAGCACGAATTCGATCAGATTCTTCCGCAACGTCTCGTCCGTAAACAGATTGCCGACGGTATTGTTCAGGCAGATCGCATCAAACTTCTGAAGATTTTCACGTTGGAACACTTGCGGGTCACGCGACACGACTGTGGAATATGTCTTCGTGCGTTGACCCATCTGCGTGAAGGCATAGTTGGCAAACGGAATGGAACCATGTCCGCCGTAATCGACATTGCCGTCGTAGATCAATAGCCGGCGAGGCTGTTTCGGTCGAGCAGGGGCAGTGGCAGGCAAAGCGGCGTCGACTTTTTCACGATCTGCCGGCGAATTCAAGACACTCGGCGGCTCACCGTTCGCTGTCGCGGTGCCATAACAACAAATGAACGCGGCCAAAACGGCTCGGCGCACGGTTTCCATGTTCGATCCTCCTCTTAACCGGTAATTTCGCACTGGAGCTCCACCTTGCCGGACACGCTCGACCGAACGCATTTCCTGCTCACACGCTCCACGGTTCACGCGTGGCTCTGGCTCGCAACGCGTTCGCTTCACGGTCATCCTGGAATTCCTCATGCACTGGATCCCACGATAGCTTGCGACCCGTCCAGTAGGCGATGCAGCCGAGATGCGCGAGAACGGTCGAGCATGCCCCGATGGCTACATCAGCACGAGGACGTCTGCGAGTCCGGATGCAATCGAGCCAATCCCGGTGATTCGCTTCGACCGAATGCAGCTTCTCGAATTGCTGGCTGATCAGATATTTCGGGTAGCAGTCAAACGTTCCGAAACGTGCGACATGCACCCAGCCCTCGTCGCCAACGAACAGTACGCCAAAGTTGACGATCGGCGTATTGACGTCCCACCCGGTCGGAACGGCGTGTTTTCCCTTGATCAGTTTCGTCGCGCAGATGATCCGGGTGCCGTCGGCATAACGAAACGTCAGCGAACCGGATGGATCCGCTCCGGGCGGAGTAATCTCGATCGGACCTTCACCGTCTTTCCCAAGACCGGCGTGCGCGGAATCCAAGTTGTGAATCAGCCCTGATGTAAGGGCTCCGGCTCCAAACGCCCGGTTACAACTCCAGGGCACCACGTTTTTCGGTTGCCCCGTGTGATGATAACGATAGCTGAAGGGATACCAGGGACAGGGGCCGAGCCAACGATCCCAATCGAGCCCCTTGGGAACGGGCTCCGCCGGAAAATTCTGATACGGGCTTACGCCGCTGGCAGACACGTAGGCCAGTTTGACGTTGCCGATGCGTCCGGCCCGGATCATCTCGAAAGCCAGGCGGTATTCGGGCGAGTTGCGTTGCTGGAGTCCCGTTTGAAAAACACGGTTGTGACGCCTGACCGTCTGTTCGATTGTGCGTGCCTGGCGAATCGTCAGCGAGATCGGCTTCTCGCAGTAGATGTCTTTCCCGGCGCGCGCGGCCAGTACCGACACTCCCGGATGCCACCGTTCGCCGGTCGCCACGACGACACCATCAATGTCCGAGCGCGCCAGGAGATCACGAAACTCGACATACGTTTCAAAACCTCGATACCGGCCGCTGCGTTTCCTCGTCGCGTAGGCCTGTTCGACCACGCTTTGTGACGCATTGCGGCGCCAAGGATCCAGATCGCTCAGCGCCACCAATTGCACATCGGGATACGTGGCGAAAATACGGAAATGACCGGAGCCCATCATTCCGACACCGATCGATCCGATCACGGTCCGTTCACTCGGTGGAACCGTACCATCTTTACCCAGGGATCGGCCGGGAACCACGAAGGGGGCAGCGATCGCACCAGCCGCCAAAGAACATCGCTTCAGCACGACCCGTCTTGTGTATTGCCTGGTACGCGTGGGGTTCATCACGAGACACCTTATGAGGACCGCTTTTTTCGAGTTTGAATATCACGAAGCACTTTTGGGATCTGCTGTAGTATGGCGGGGTCGCGGGTCAGAGGCGCAATGCGCTCGAGCGCGGCGCGAGCGGGTTCCGGACTCGATCGACTGATCGCCTTGGCCACCTCGAAGATCGAGGGTACGGCTGACGGGCGCAATTGCGGATCATCCAGACGATCGACCAGCCACGCCAGTGCTTCAACGTGGCGTACGGCGCCCATGCGTGAGACGATTAACCGGCGATCTTCCGGGCGTTTGGCAAGTTGATTCGCGGTCTGCAGAAGATGATACGCCTCTTCGGGCGATCGCTGGCCCGGAATGGTGACGACCCGTACGAACCCACGCAGCGCAGAAATGCGATACGATTCCTTTTGATGCGTCTGCGCGATTTGGATCAACTCATCTGCTACCGATGCGTTGGGCCAATTGGCCAACGCCCGGAATCCGGCATCGCGAGTCGCCTCTTCCTGGCTCTTCATGGCCGCCTGCACCGCTTCCAGGGCCCGCTCTCCGCCGAGTCGGCCAAGCGTGGGGAGCAGGGCCGTCCGGCCACGAGCGTCAGCCTCTTCAAAGGCGTCAAGCAGAAGTTTCGATCCTCGCTTCGGATCGCTTGCGCTTCCCAAGCTCATCCACACCGCACGACTCGCCGCTTCCTGTTCTTCGCTCGTACGCGTCGCCGTCAGCAGATCGATAAGAGCAGGAGTATCGACGCCCGTTGCCATGATCTCCATCGCATGAAACGCTTCGACACGTGTTTCCGCATCAGCCGCTTTCGCGGCCCGCAGGAAGATCGGAGTCAATTCCGGTGATCGCCTGGCCAGAATACATCGAAGCACTTGCGGGTTCTGAAACCTGTCCGACTTTAGCAGCTCGAGAAATGCCTCGTTGATGCCTTTCGCGTTTGTAAGGGACAGCGTGCGAAACGCCGCCTGGCGAACCGATGCGTCCTTGTCCGTCGATAGTAACTCAGCCAATCGTGGAACGTCGCGATCGGAGCCCGCATCGGTCAGCGCCCGCAATGCGGCAACGCGGACTTGCGTCGTTCCTTCGTCCAGAAGCCGTAACGCGGCAGCCCGAACTTCGGTCGACGAGCGACCCGCGAGCGCAAGAATCGAATCGACCTGACCGGCTGTCGGAAGCTTACCAACGGCCTCTGCGATCAGACCCGCCTGAGGCTCGTCCAATAATCGAATGCTATCGACCGCAACGGCCCGTTTCCATGCCTCGTCGGCGCCAAGGCCCTCCCGAATCACGTCAACTTGTTTCGCCCCCGTAAGCAGACCGATTCGCCCGCGATAGGCGGCGGCCCGCACGCGGTCTTGTCGAGCCGAACGCTCAAGTCTTAGGAAGGAGGATTCGGCGGCACGACGGTCCCCGGCCCGGCCCAGCGTATCGATTGCCGTCAGCAGCGCATCGGCGGCCGATTCCTTTAGATTGTCAGGGGCGCGCGAATCAAAACGTTGCAGGGCGTCCAACGCCGCCGCGCCACCGATTCGTCCCAGTGCGGTAAGGCATGCTTCGCAGATCTCCCGGTCGTCGGTCGCCATCAGCTTCGCAATCGGCGCCACCGCTTCGCGATCGGCGAGTCGTCCGAGCGAAATGATCACCCCCACTCGCTGACGCCCGGATGTGTCGCCGAGCGCCTCGCGCAATACTCGCCGACCTGCCGCGCCACCAATGCCCTCAATCGCGTAACGGGCCATGTATGCCTGCCGTGCGTCGGTCAAAAGGACGCTCAAAGCAGGGAGAGATTCGTCCGACCCGATCAGCGCCAGTTGGCGACAGGCGAAATCCTTGGCGTAATGACCCGCCTTGGAACGTAGAACGTGAACCAATCGTCGTTCGACGTCCTTTCGTATTCCCTCATCGGAATGTGCCCTGATGACCGCCAGCTCGATGGCCAACACGTCGCCAAGACCCTCGCCGATTTGAAGTGATTCGAGCTTATTGAACGCCCCATCCAGGGCCGCCGACTC
>CAYNDU010000448.1:0-5303 GCA_964395615.1 uncultured Pirellulaceae bacterium
TGTTTGAGCTCGAGTCGGTCGCTCGGGGTCGCTGGGATCTCATCGAGGTGTGCCTGGTCCATCGCCTTGGCCACCTGAATGTGGGTGAGGCCAGTGTCGTCGTGGCCGTCAGTGCCGCTCACCGAAAGGCCGCCTTCGAAGCGGGACGCTGGTTAATCGACACCGTCAAGCAGGTGGTGCCGATCTGGAAACGCGAGAATTGGGCCGACGGGGATAGCCAATGGGTGCATCCCGGCGTGCCGGAAGCATAATGGACGACGTCTGTGGTCCGTCGTGTGCCATTGATATTGGGCAGAACCAGGCTGATATTGGGCAGAACCAGGCGAATACCTCCGGGTACGAAACACCGAGGACGGTTGGAAATGAAGTCGATGCCGATCTTGAGCGACTCCCACGGTCGTGTGCACCGAAACCTGAGGATCGGAGTGACCGACCGTTGCAACATCCGGTGCTTTTACTGCATGCCCGACGAGAACCTGCAGTTTGCTCCGCGAAAGGAACTGCTGACATTCGAGGAGATCGTCCGTTTCGTGCGCGTCGTTGCGGGACTTGGGGTCGATCGTTTGAGAATCACCGGTGGCGAGCCGCTGGTGCGCTCTCAATTGCCGTCTCTGATCGGCATGCTGGCGGGGATCAACGGTATACGTGACATCGCGCTGACCACGAACGGGCTCCTTTTGGCCGAACAGGCGGGTGCGCTTCGATCGGCCGGCCTAAGACGCATCAACATCAGTCTCGATGCGTTAAGCGAAGAGACCTTTCGTCGGATCACTCGGCGCGACGGTCTGCCGGCAGTTCTGGAAGGAATCGCTGCGGCTCGCCGGGCAGGGTTTTCACGAATTCGACTCAATGCAGTTGCCATCCGTACCATCACGGAAGACGAAATCCTGCCCCTGGTCGAGTTTGCCAGGCGGGAACAACTTGAGCTGCGGTTCATCGAGTTCATGCCGTTGGACGGACCACAGCTTTGGCGGAGTGATCAGGTATTGACCGGTGGCGAGATCCGCCGCCGCGTCGAGAGCGAGTACGGGCCGTTAACTCACGCCGACCGGTGCGATCCGAGTCAGCCGGCCATGGACTATGAGTACTCGGACGGAAAGGGAAGAATCGGGTTCATCAACCCGGTTTCCGAACCGTTTTGCGCTACCTGCAACCGACTTCGGATTTCGGCGATTGGCGAGGTCCGCAATTGTCTCTTTTCCGATGTCACCTGGGACGCCCGGCACTGTATTCGGAGCGGCGCGAACGACGAGCGGTTGGAGACGATGGTGCGTGAATGCGTGGCGGCGAAGAAGCCGGGCCATGCGATGGACTCACCCGAGTTTTTGCGGCCCGCGCGGCCCATGTACGAGCTTGGCGGTTGAACGGATTCGTTCACACGGTCCATTGAATTCCGTTTCCCGGCGATTCGGGCTCCGGCTCCGAGGCCGTGATACCCATTTTGACCGTGATTCGTGTTCCCTCTCCAATGCCGCTCTCAATCGTCGCGCCGCCCTCAAACAACTCGGCTCGCTCCTTGATCCCTGCCAGGCCGAATCGGTCGCCTGGCACCGTGGTCGGATCAAAACCGATTCCGTTGTCGCTGATTTCCAGAATGAGGAACTGTTTTGCAACCATCGTTAGCCGAATTTCGGCCTGCGTCGCTTTTCCATGGCGGCGGGCGTTGGTCAGCGCTTCGCGAATAATCCGCACCACCGTGGCCTGCAGTAACGGCGGTAAGAACTCGGCCTCGACACGATGCTCAAACGTTACGTCCAGATCGCCCCGACTCTGCTCCTCACTGACCAGGTACTCCACCGCCTCGACGATGCCCATTTCGTCAATGATCATGGGACGTAATTCGCTGATCAGACGGCGGCTGTCGTCGATCGATCGGCCCAGCAGTTCGGTCGCACGTTGAATCGCCGCCGGCGCATCCACGTCCTTCCCCGCGTTCCCCGCGGCCAGACCTTGCAGGATCATTCTTGCACCTATGACGTCCTGTATGAAACCGTCGTGAATCTCGTACGCGACCATGCGACGTTCACGATCCTGAAGGTCGAGCAAATGTCGCAGGAATTTCTCCTCCGCCTCCATCTTGTCGAGCGACTTCTTGTATCTCGTCACGTCGTGAGAAAGCAGAACGAAACCGATAATCCGATCCTGGTCGCGGACCGGACCGATGCGCATCGATTGCCAAGATTCCTCCTGCAGATTTCTGCGAAAGCAGACTTCGAAGGAAACGGGCCTGGCCGTTTCAAGCACTTGTTCCATCGCCCGGCGGTACGCTTCGTGCGAGTCGTCGGGAAGAAACTCATACATCGATTTTCCGACAACCTCCTCGACCGTCAGACGTCGAGGCGTCCGATTGACAAATTCCACTACGCCGTCGAGCGTCATGAAAATAATGCGTTCCTCGGCCGTCACTGCGACTGCTTCGCAGCGAGCATCGAGCGCACGGATCGGAAGAAGTGTCGCGACTGCGCCTACGACGTTCGACCCGTCTCGTAACGGCACCAGGGGACCGTGGAATACGTGATCAGATAGCTCGAACGTCAACGACTCGTCGTTGCCCAGAAGGGCCCTGCGATGCAACTCGGTCAACGCGGGCACGTCGACGTCGGAGGGGAACATCTCTGAGACCGGTCTTCCAATGACGTCTGCGGGCTGGCGACCGAGTACTTGTGCGAGAGGGCCGGCGCAAGTGGCGACCAGCATGTTAACGTCAATCGACCAAATCAACGCCGGCATTGAGTTGTTGATGAGACGTCGCCAGGACGAGTCCTCGTTGCCGGTGGCATAACGGCCTACGGACATGGAGAAGCTCCCGGGCCGAAAGTCGTACCCCGTCTAACCGAACCAGCCCTTCTTCTCGAACGCCTTCAGGGCCTTTTCCTCGGTCTTGTGGATGTCGAACACCTTGTTCAACTTCATGATCTTGAAAACTTCCATCACATTCGTTGAAATCTCGCAGATCTTCAGGTCAATCTCGTCGCCTTTGCACTTCTTGTTCAACAATACCAACTTTCCAATCATCGCCGACGACATAAATGCCACGCCTCGGAAATTCAAGACCAACTTACCGTCGCTCTTCGCCTGCTTGGCTCCCTCCAGAAGTTCGTTCCCAATCCGCTGAATCTTCGTCTCGTCCAAGATCTTCGATTCGGCGAACCCCAAAACGAGGATTCCGTCGACTTCTCGCGAGTTGATTAATGCCATGGCCGCTGTCCTGATTTACTTCCCAATTGCTTCCGTCAGTTGGATCCGCTGCGTCGATTTGCCGTCGGCGCGTCAGCCCAGAGGCGACCGCCCGACAGCTGTGTGCGAGGAAGCCCTCCGGGGGCAACCGCGTAACTCAGTTCGCAATCGGCCCTATGGTCGGCGTTTCACAGGCCTTGACGGCGCCGCCCCGTCTGAGGGGGTGGATTGCCGCTTTGGCAGTTCAGGGTACCACGCTTGGCCAGGGGATGCAATCAGCCCCGGCGGACGCCGCCGTCGGAAAAATCGGCGCAATCGGGCATGCTCGACAGAATCGGTCCTGCCCGGGGTGGTCTCTTACCTAACCGTTCACGGCCAAGGCCGTGAACGGCGTCCTGGTTCCTCATCTTCGTTTCACGTCTACTTCCAAAACTGACGGTCCAGCACGCGGTAGTTAATGGCTTCGGATAAGTGGGGTAACGTGATCGCCTCGGCTCCATCCAGATCCGCGATCGTTCGCGCGACTCGCAATACCTTGTCGTGTGCGCGAGCTGACAGGCCCAGTTCCTGAACGTTGGTTTTCAGCAGGGCCATGCAGGGCGCGTCGAGCTGGCAGAATGTGCGTAACTCTCGCGAGGTCATGTGTTCGTTGAAATGGCCCGCCAGGCGGTCGAAGCGGGCGGTCTGCTTCCGTCGAGCATCGATCACCGCTCGACGCATTGTCGGGCTGTCGGTTCCCAGTTTCCGGCCGGACAGTTCTTTGAATGGGACGGACGGAACTTCGATGTGTATGTCGATGCGATCGAGTAAGGGGCCACTGATCTTACCGATGTACTTCTCAATTTGAGGGCCCGTGCAATGGCATTCGCGGCGCGGGTCCGTGCGGAACCCGCAGGGGCACGGGTTCAGGGCTGCAACGAGCATGAAGTCGGCCGGAAAGGTGGTCGATGCCAAGGCGCGAGAGATCGTTACGACGCCGTCCTCCAACGGCTGGCGAAGAACCTCCAATGTCCTTCGGTTGAATTCCGGTAGTTCGTCCAGAAACAGAACGCCGTGGTGCGAGAGGCTGATTTCACCCGGCACCGGTGTGCTGCCGCCTCCCACGAGTCCCGCGTCGCTGATCGTGTGGTGCGGCGACCGAAATGGGCGACGTGCCAAGAGAGGTTCATCCCATGCGAGCCGACCCAACGCACTATAGATTCGCGAGGTCTCGATCGATTCGGCAGCCTCCAATTGAGGCAGAATCGTTGGGATTCGCTTGGCCAGCATGGTCTTGCCCGAACCGGGCGGCCCGAGCATCAGCAAGTTGTGAGCTCCGGCCGCGGCGACGGTGAGCGCGCGCTTGGCTGTCTCCTGGCCTCGCACGTCTGAGTAATCAACGTCGTAGACTGCCAGCCGCTGGAAGAGCTCGGTCAATTGCGAAGGAACCGGGTCGATCTCGAATTGGCCCGAGAAGAACGCCACCGCCTCGGCCAGACTCGCCACCGGAATCACCGAAATCTGCTCGACGACCGCCGCTTCCGCAGCATTCGGTTCGGGCACGACGAGCCCCGTCAACCCTTCCTCCCGAGCCGCCGCAATGGCCATTGACAGGGCGCCCTTGGCCGGTCGAGTCCGGCCTTCCAACGACAATTCGCCCACGACTGCAAATCGGTCGAAACGGTCAGAGGCGAACTGGCCGCTGCCGGCCAGGATTCCGAGGGTCATCGCCAGGTCAAACGAAGCCGCCTGTTTGGGTAACTCCGCCGGGGCCAGGTTGATGACCACTCGATCTTGCGGACGTTGAAATCCGGAGTTCACAATCGCCCGGCTGATCCGGTGCGTGCTTTCTCGCACGGCGGCTTCCGGCAGCCCGACCAGAACGGTCTTGGGGTTGGCACGAGGTGAAACGTCCACTTCGACTTCCACCGGTACCGCTTCAATGCCCAATAGGGAAAACGTCTTCAATCGTACTAACATGGCACGTGCCTGTTGTTAAGGCTCGCGCCGTCTTGCCGTCGTTCTCAACCATTGTGCCCGTCGCCCGCCCGGTCCGCAAGCCCGTTCTGCAGCTGAGCAGCTGAGGCCGGAAGTGGGAGCAGTTCAGCTTTTGCAGGGCAAAAGCTGAACGAAAAATGTCAATAGGA
>CAYNDU010000449.1:0-5298 GCA_964395615.1 uncultured Pirellulaceae bacterium
TTCGCACAACGGGCCGGCGGTCTGCCCTTGCGTACTGGCTGACTCGAAAGGACCATCCGTTGACGCCACGCGTTTTGGTGAATCGGGTCTGGCAATACCACTTTGGAACTGGACTTGTGTCAACCGCCGATAATTTTGGCCGGTTGGGCGAACGGCCCAGCCACCCAGAGTTGCTTGATTGGCTCACGTCACGGTTCCTGGAAGAGGACTGGCGGCTCAAGCCGCTGCACCGCCGGATCCTGCTGTCGGCGACCTACCGGCAGGCTGCAAGCAACCCGCATGAATCGGTAGCCCGGACGGTGGACCCCCAAAACCGATTGTTATGGAAAACGAAGGTTCGTCGGCTTGAAGCCGAGTCGATACGGGACGCATTGCTGGCAGTGAGCGGCGAACTTGATCCCCGGATCGGCGGACCGAGTGTTCCGGCAACGTCGTTGCGGCGGAGCATCTATGTCAAGTCGATTCGCAATCGCCCCGCCACGCTCTTAGGTGACTTCGACATGGCGGACGGTCTTCGAAGTACGTCTCGACGGAATGTCACGACGACCCCATTGCAGGCGTTAACCCTTATCAACGGGTCCTTTGCCTGGGACCGCGCCGGCGCGTTTGCCAAACGTGTCTTGCAGGACGACACGGCCGTCGACGAGCGAATTATGTTCGCTTACCAACTCGCGTTTTCCCGCGATCCGGAGCCGAACGAATTGCGTTCCGCGCGGCAGTTTCTTAATGCAAGCATGCGACGCGAACCTGTCGATCACGACCAGGCTGCAGATAGTTCCAACGGCGAACGCGATTCCGGAGCGGCCGACGCCGCGAGAGCCTCGGATACGAAGCCCGATCTTGCGGCCTGGACCGACTTTTGCCATGTCCTTTTCAACTCAAATGAGTTCCTGTATACGAATTAGCACCCATCCGCGAACCGGCGGAAGAACGATGCGCAAAAACTTCTCGACACGACGCCAGATGTTGCAGCAATGTGGAGCCGGATTCGGTGCGATGGCGCTCCACGCCTTGACCCAAAGCACAGTGGGAGCGGAATCTCCGGCTGACGGCCCGATCGGCCGGTCGTTACCCCATCATCGACCCACCGCTCGCAGCGTGATTTTCCTTTTCATGGAGGGTGGACCAAGCCATCTGGATCTTTTTGACCCGAAGCCGTCCCTTCAAAAGCTGGCCGGCAAGCCACTTCCGGCCAGTTTCCGACGGGTGATCACTGCGATGGGAGAAATGGAGTCTCCGGTCTTGGCTGATCGGCGAGTATGGAAGAAACATGGCGAATCAGGAATCTGGGTGTCGGACTGGCTTCCGCACCTGGCGACATGTGTTGACGACATGGCCATTCTGCGCAGTTGCGTTTCGGACGGGATCAACCATGCCGGTGGTGTGTGTCAGATGAATACCTGCTCGACGCGTGCCGGGCGGCCCTCGCTGGGAGCATGGGTGACCTACGGACTAGGAACGGAGAATCAGAATCTGCCGGCGTTTGTCGTCATTGAGGACGATTTTGGAAAGACCGTTAATGGCCCGCGAAATTGGGGCCCGGGGTTCATGGAGGCGATCTATCAAGGAGTCGCCCTACGAAATAAGGGCGAACCGATCGAGCACCTGGCGACTGCCGACGGGGTAAGTTCGGAACGCCATCGAGCGAAACTTGAATACCTGACGCTGCTCAATCGCGAACATCAACGGCGATGGCCGGGCCAGAGCGAATTGGAAGCGCGCATCGCCAGTTACGAGCTGGCGTACCGAATGCAGGCGGCGGCGCCGGAAGCCGTCGATCTGTCGAAAGAGACAAGTGATGTGAAACGCGACTACGGAATGGAAGAAAAGGAAACGGCTCAGTTCGGGCGTCAGTGCCTGCTCGCAAGGCGCCTCGTTGAGCGCGGCGTCCGTTTCGTGCAACTCTATTCCGGATCGGGCAGCAAATGGGACGCGCACTCCGATATCGAAGGAAACCATAGCAAATGGTGCCGAGCGACGGACCGACCGATCGCAGGTTTACTGAAAGATCTGAAACGGCGTGGTTTGCTCCAAGAAACGCTCGTCGTGTGGGGAGGCGAATTCGGGCGAACGCCGATGAGCGAAAAAGGGAACGGACGCGATCATAACCCAACCGGATTCACGATGTGGATGGCCGGTGGCGGTGTGAAGGGTGGAACCGTGGTCGGAGCCACGGACGAAGTTGGACTGCACACGGTCGAGGACCGGCTGCATGTCAAAGACATCCACGCCACGATTCTTCACTTGCTGGGACTGAACAACATGCGGTTGACCTACCTTCATCAAGGCCGGCCGGAGCGGCCAACTGTTAATGAAGGAAGCCCCTGCTTGAAGCTGATCAGCTGACAGAGGCCAGCCACGGCGGCGCCAGGCCTTCACGAGGGGCGTTCCGAGGCCTTTCCTTCGAGCGGTACGGGCCGCTTTCACTTGCCGGTTTTCCCGGCGTCCGTTTCTGAAAGGAACTTTGAGTATCGAGCGATAATCTGCTCGTCGGTCGCACCGTTCAAAATCACCAGCCGACTGGTACTCGTCAACGTCTCCCCACGTTCAACATCTTGTCCGAAGAGCGAATGGTAGAGCGAAGCATGCGATGACGGACCGTCCGGAGGGTCCTTATTGTACGGCATGGCCGTAGCAAAACAGTCCTCGGATCGCGACATCATTGCTACAACAGAGCCGGACGATTCATCGCGACGGACGGTCAACGGCGCAGCCATCATGCGAGTGATCGACCATCGGACCGGATGAGGTGGCAATTCCCAACGCCCATCGTAGATTAACTGAACGGCCCGTCGATCCCGAGGAAACATGAGATAGGTCCCGTCGATCAGCGGATTGACGTCTGCTGCCATGAGCGTGGCCGGACCTGATTCAAACTGATTGGGAGCCACATAGGCAAACGCGCGCATCGTGGGCACAAAGTAAGACGACAAAAAAACCTCGACATCTTTCAACGGTTCGCCAGGCGTCAATTGGATAGTCACGTCGAGTGCGTCGGCGCTCGTCCAATGAAAGGCCACGCGCAATCGCAACGGTCGATCGGCAGTCGCCGGATAGTCAATTTCCACGGCGCCGTTCTTGGCGACTCGGCCAGTCGCCGGCCAGTTACGCGCAGCGTCACCATATCGTTTACCATCAGAGAATACCCGGTACAAACTCATCGCTCCGACGCCGTGCACAAGATTCGTACCGGTCGACCGATCGACCAGTTCAATAATCCCCTGGTTCTTTCCGTCGGCGCGCATTCGGCCTCGGACAACTCCCGTATCGAACGAAAAGTGCCCGGGCTCGGACTCGACAAAGACCGGCGACGTCGGTTCGGAGGCAGACGATCGCTCCAAACGACTCAACGGCAAGAGAAGCAGGCCCACTGCAAACCACTTGAACATGCTAGATTCCTTTATGGACTCAAACGCTCAAACGCCGGTCGCCACCGCCCATCGGCAGCAGCAACGATCCCGACCAGACCACGCGCGTTGAACCCATTTTCGACGCGGCCCGGCCCCATGTCAATTCGCCACGGCCGACGAAAACAAGGGGAGAAGAAGGGGACAGGTACAATTCCGCCTCATCAATCATCCTTGTCCCTATTTCTACCAATTGCCGATCTGGCGGCAATCGGTAATAATCCCCGGTGAACGTTATCAATTGACCGGCTGAGACGGTTGCCGGCGTATCGGGAGGGGATCACCATGAATCTATTCGGACTGTTCTTTATCGCGGCCGGCGCGTTTTCGATTTGTGGCAGTGCCATGGACTGGGACTTTTTTATGGAGAGTCGCAAGGCGTACCTGCTTGTCAAGTTACTTGGTCGGAATGGAGCTCGACTTTTTTACGGTGCGTTGGGATTGGCAATTGTCGTACTTGGAGCCTTGATGACCGTCGGTGTCATCGCGGCCAAGGCGAATTAGACGCCGGGCCGATGGGTCATTCGGACGGTTCATCGTTCGCACCCATGGCTCGCAGACAGGCGTCGGGGCTCGACGTGATCACGAAGACAGGACTGCAAATCGTCCGTGCAGATCCAGCGGCGGAATGCAATCTCACAATCGAGACGGTCCCCGCGGGGAAACGGCCGGACGATTGAGCACGGTGACGGTTGGGCCAACGAGCGGGGCGGACGGCAAAAGGCGAGATTAGGATGCAAATTCCGTTGACGCAAGATAATGGCTTTCTTATAGTTAGGGGTTATCTTAGGCCCCCATTTGTGACGGGCGGCGTGGGCAGCCACTCCAAAAAAGGCGAAACGAAATGAGTATTGGCGATGAAGCAGGGACTGGCTTCGCCACGATGCGTGGTCGAGATTACCCAACGATACGCCAATTCACCGTATTCCTGGAGAACCGTGTCGGACAGTTGCTCGAGGTCGTCCGGCGGTTCGAGGGAAGCAAGGTACGAATTGTTGCCTTATCGATCAACGATGCCACCGAATGTGCCTTCGTGCGGTTTCTGTTGAGTCATCCCGAGCAGGGTCGCGAGGTGCTCGAGCGCGCTGGCCTGGCGATGATCGAAACCGATTTGATCGGCGTCGAATTGCCAACCGGAACTCAGCCTCTCCTGCAAGTCTGTACGGCTCTGCTCCAGGCCGAAATCAACATCGTCCAGGCTTATCCGCTCATCGTTCGCCCCCACGGCCGGCCGGCCGTCGCGTTGATGGTTGATAACATCGAGTTGGCCATGGAAACGCTGAATCACAAGGGGTTTCACATGGTGAGTGAGGCGGATCTTGTCGAAGTCGAGTGATGCATGACGAGCCGCTCGGCGATCGAGGAGCACCCCCTGGCTGACGCCACTCGGCGGGCGACCGGTTCGTACGACGCGAAATCACATCTTGTGAGAGACGAGAGAGAACATCCATGCCGATCGACATCACGTGTACCGGTTGTCGTACTCGATTCAGTGTCAGCGACAAATTCGCCGGCAAGAAAGGCCCATGCCCGAAGTGCAAGACGGTCATTCAGATTCCGGAAAAGTCCGACGAAGTTGTTGTTCATGCGCCCGAGGAATTCGGCCCAAAGAACGCGAGCGGCGTCGGCGTCCTTAAGCCGATCGCACGGCGGGAAGTTAAGACGACGCCCCTGATGTGGGTGGGAATCGGGTCGGGGATCGTCCTGGTTCTGGTTGGAGCGCTTTTGTTGCGCGGAATGGAGTCTGTGCCGCCGTTCCTCATTGGTTTGATGGCTTTCCTGTTGGGCCCGCCGCTGGTGCTGGCCGGTTACTCCTTCTTGCAGGACGACGTACTTGAAGCCTACCGCGGGAAGTCGCTCTGGATTCGGTCGCGCATCTGACACACCGGGC
>CAYNDU010000450.1:0-5294 GCA_964395615.1 uncultured Pirellulaceae bacterium
CTACCACCGACTGTTGAAATCTCCAGTGAACACCTTGCTCAGCCCAACCGCTACGGAAGCCCGTTCCTGCACCCGGGCACCCTGGCACGTGGTGACCCCTTTACCTCCAGTATTGTCGCTTGTCGTGATCGCGGCAATTTCGGATAATGTGTGTGGGTAATGCGGCGAGGACTTGTCCAGCCCCCGTTCGTCGTTCGATCGACGGGTGGTGATGATGCCGAAACAGGGAGGAAGAGTCATGACACGACGAATTGGGTGGGCGGTTCTATTGGCGGTTACGGCCAACGCTGCATACTCCGGCGAGGGATCTCGCAGCACAAGTTCGAGCGGAATTCACGGCTTGGGAATTCACGTCCCTTCAACTCCCGGCGAGCGGAATTCCTCAGGCCAATTACGCAATCCTCCAAGGACGAATCGTAGCCGAGGATCGGTCTCTTTGAACGCGGGCCCCGGTGGTCACATTTCGGCCGGCGCTTATTACACTCGACAAAGGGACTGCCGCAATCCGTACTACCCGAACGCCTATGATCGTTATGGGCGATATCCTTACGGACGCTACGGATATTATGGTCCACTGGGTCTGGGAGGAGTCTACTATGACTTTCGTTCGCGCTACGTCGATTATTATCTTCCGCCGCTCAATACGCCGGCGGAATGGCTGTACGGTCCCCTGGCCAACGATCGTTTCTTTGGCATCGAGCGAACGCCGGCGGGGCTGATTCCGGGTCGCGCGGCGGCACCCGATGTTCGAGCCGCCGGGGAGGCTGCCGAGTCGGTACCGGCGCTGCCCGATCGGCTGCGAAAGAGCAATGCGTCGTCGCGTGCAAGAGCGGCTCGGTTTGTCTCATTTGGCAACTCTCTGTTTCGCGAGCAACGTTTTCACGAAGCGGTGCAGCGATATAAATCGGCACTCGTGGCCGCGCCCGATTTAGCGGACACCTATCGCCGTGAAGCGTTTGCATTGATTGCCGTGCGACAGTATTCGTTGGCAGCCAAGGCGTTCAAAATAGCTCTGCAACTCGACCCTAAACTGATCCACGATGACTTCCATCTGGACGATCTCTATGATGGCAACCACCTGGCCAAATCGGCTCACTTGGAATTGCTGGCCGAGCGGGCATTGCTACGAGCCGACGACGCCGATCTGCTGTTGCTGGTTGGGTTGTTTCTGGCCGAGGATGGCGAGATGGAACGGGGAGCGAAGTTTCTGCGCCGGGCCGTTGACCTGCTGGGACCGCGCGACAAGGTCGGCCCAGGACTGCTCGAATCAACCGAGGACGCCGGCGCCGATGCAACCGTCACCACGGGTGTCGGCATTTAGCCATCATTCAGAATTCGTGGCTCGATGCCCGTCGTCGGGTGTCACGGAAATGCGGTCGATTTTCCCGCTTCGGTTCCGCCCCCTCGCGCCGGTCAACTTCGCTCGATTTTTGCCACGAGCCAATGCGTTCCTCCATGGCGTGCAGGGCCAGGAAAGTCGCCTTGTTGCTCTGCCAGACGGCTTCGAGTTGTCCGATCACGACCGCGATGACGGCGACTTGACCTCCGAGCACCATCGGCAGGCCGATTTGCCACAGGTCGGTTCGGCCTTGTACAACGGCTATTCCAACAAGAATAGCACCGCAAACGAACACGGCCAGCCCGAGTGAGACGACGGCCCAGGAGACCGAGTTCGTCCGGGCAGCCGGCTTGGCGATCTCGCCCGTCGATTCACGCTTCCTCCGACCCGAAGCCGGCCCAAGCCGGTGAGCCGGCTCGACCCGCAACGAGACTCCTGCTTCCTTTTCCCACATCGCACGCTGTCGACGTGCCGATCGGACGATCCGATCTGCCTCGCTCAGCACCTCTTCGAAATCCCAATCTTCCAATTCCATAAACTCAGGAAGCGGCAACTCGTCCATTTCGCTGTCGGGTGCCGACCGGGGCCCATCATCGCTGGTCCCCGTTCCGTGCGACGAATTCACCGGGGGCATGGCGAGAGACTGGCCACAGCGCGCACAGGAGACTGCGGAATCGCTTGCGGACCGGGCGACGCCCGGAACGTCTTGCTGGCAGGCGGTACACCACATTGCCGATCAAAAGCCTCGCTGGAGTGCCGTGGATTCGACGCGTCGGACGGTGGGCCAATCGTCGTTGTCGATTGTGCCATCGCGGCGCAGGACGCGCCGCAGAGCGTGACCGTTCGTGTAGTGATGATCGGACCGGTCCGTCGGCGGTCTACAGGCTTTCTGGACGACAACGGTCGATCGGATTAGGTAGATTAGCGACAGTGGGTGCTCGTGATCGCCGTGCGTTAAACACGGATCGACCTTGGGCTGGCCGAGCGTGACACGGCGTTTACCGTAACTTGGCCCGCTGCAACAGAACCAGGTACCAATGAGCGACCAGCACGACCGCAACCAACAGGCCGGCATAACGATGGAGCATCAGTAACTGCTCCAACACGTCCATACCGAACAGGGGTAGCATGCTGACCAGCATCGTACCCATTACCGCCAGGCCTCCTGCCAGAAGCAGCCAGAAAAGGACCTTTCCCAAGAAATCGAATTTAGGGGCGAACGTTTCCTGTGACGTATCGCGGCGCGATCCATCCATCCGATTCGGCACACACCAGATCAGAGCCAAAAGGGGCAGGAATCCGGTCATGGCTCCGGCGCCCAACATATGGACAATGAGCCACCAGCCGGTCATGGCGCCGCGTGCCCAGATGGAATAGAACGCCGTAACGCTCAATGTCCCCACCGCCAGGCAGACCCCTGCGTAGATGAGCTTATCCCACCATCGCCACGGCTGGCGCGGTCGGGTCGTTTTGCCCGCGATCAAACTGACGACAAGGTGGAGCAGCACGACGGCTGCCAGGCCGCCTAGCGCAGCGACGAGCACGAGCGGGAAAGCATCGGCCGGGTGCCGCCACGCTTCGGCCAGCTGGTCGCTCCACTTTTCCAACATTCCACCAACTCCCACCGGACGAAGGTGTCCGGCACTTCTCCGGCTGATACCGATTAATGAAACAGGCGAAAGATCCCGTTGATTCCCAGCAGCAAGAAGACCAGTAGAATCAGGCCGACCAGGCCTGCCGACACAAACCCAAAGTACTTGAAGGCAGTCCGACCTTGAAACGACCGGTTCCACACATCCAGCTGCTGCCGATCATACCCGGCCAGTTCGGCCATCGTCTGGCTGGGCGGGTCCGCATCGGGCGCGGGGCCTCGCGCCGTGACCCGGCCCTCAAAAATGGGCGTTCCCGGCGCATGGCATTCGAAGCAACCGATGGCCCCGGTGGACCACCGCTTCGGTCGAACATCGTGAGCCAGTTTCCAGGCATACGGGGCGGCGCCCGGATGAGTGATGACCTGAAGCTTGTCCCCTTGGCCCAGTCGGTAAACACGACCACCCGAAACGTACACCGGCTGACCACCGCTCGGGCCGGCGAATGCCCTGAGCTCAGGAAGGACCGTCACGATCTTCTCTCGAAATTCTTTGGTCGCTTTTTGCTTTCGCCTCAGAGTCAGTTTCTCAACCTCATCGGAACGAAGATCGGTCTCGGCCACGTCGGCCCGATCGGCCCCGACCACTTCCGTCCTTTCCTCTTTCGATAAGGTGACCTTCGAAAATGTCTCGGTAAAGGTCGAGTTTCGCCGTACTCGTAGTTTGCGGCGAAGTGTTTCGTGCACCTGGT
The DNA here is from genome assembly GCA_964395615.1 of uncultured Pirellulaceae bacterium. GTDB lineage: Bacteria > Planctomycetota > Planctomycetia > Pirellulales > Pirellulaceae > CAYNDU01. The sequence continues at coordinate 3,680 of CAYNDU010000450.1, forward strand.
CCGGGTTGAGTGGCGTGATCGTATTGTTGCTCATGAGCCCCCAAAAAGCCGGCCATATCATTCGATGCGGGTAGAGCACGCCGTGATCCTGCATCAAGACGGGAGCCGCGACCAAGGGATCCAGATCGGGCCCATAGTCATGGGAGGGCAGCCCGAGTTGGTGGGCCTTGGCGGATTGAATGACCAGCGGTTCGGCTGCCGGACGAGGGCCGCTGTGGCACGCGGTACAGGACAGACGGTCGAGATGCAATGGAGGTAGACCTCGATGTTCCGGCTTGGGCGCTCCGAGTCGTCCACCACCGACCCAACCGTCATCGGTCCTGACCCCCAGGTGACACCCACGGCACGACAACGTAGCAATCGTCATTCGGGACGACTCCTCTGCCGACGAGCCTGCTTCCGGCGATTCGGCTGCATGCGGTTTTTCAGCCGGCGATCGACTTGGCGTTTCCCCGCCCTTGGAGTTCTGGCCCGTGGAGTTCTGGCCCGTGGAATTCTCGCCGGGCGCTTCCTTGGACCGCTCAATGTCGGATGGATCGACGCCCCGAGGTTCGCGTTCGTATCCGCGCACCATCATATGGTCCACACCGTTTCGATGGCAATCCACACAGAGCATGCCGGCTCGCAAATGAACGTCATCGTCATGCGTCCAATCCGGCCCGGCCGAGGCGTCGGCGGCGCGCGTGGTGTGGCAGTAGTAGCAGGCCGAGTTGGACGGACGGCGGCGGATATCAAAGAAGACCTTGTTCTCCGCATTGCGAGGCACGGGACGGTAGACGGTCGTTGGTAATCCGGGCCCCGGCTTCGCGGACGGTGGCGAGACGGCCTCTCCATCATCCGTTTCGGGCTGTGCCGATTTCTCAGTGTCAGTTTCAGGAGGCTGATAATCGTCCGGCCAATCGGAAATGGCGCCGGTAACATCGGCCATGCCAAGCGCCGCGGTCGGGGCCCAGGCAAAATTCTGCTTCTCGATCTGTTTCCAACCGATTTCCGGGCTGTATCGACGACCGGCTCGGTGACAAATCATGCAGTCAACGTGGAGCTCTCCCGACCATTGCCAGCGCGGGCTTTCGACTGGTGGACTTCCCGCCCTGTTTTCCGGGCCGTTTTCCGGGCCGTTTCCCGAATCGCTTTCCGGGCCGTTTCCCGAATCGCTTTCCGAGCTCTCGTTCTTCGGCACCGGTACCTCGTCACCCTCGGGGACTTTTTCTTCTCCGGTCTTATCGGCGGTCGAACGTAGAATCTCACTGGTCGTTGCTTCGCCCGGTCCACCACCGGGAAAGTGGTGGCCAAATTTCAGCACGAAATCCCAACGAGAGATACCGAGATCACGCGGATCGTGGGTGCCCGGCCACTGGCGGTACGAAAGGGGAAGCTGGGTGCCGGTCCGCGTATCGGTCCATATCCATGGCTCACCTGGCCGGCCGCCATCGGCGGCCGTATTGGCATTGAAGTGAAAGCCATGCGAGATCGTGCGATAATCGTGGCAACGGCCGCAAGTATAGACGGGCGAATACGGCTTCGCCGCCCGGGCGTCCGGCTCGATCTTTGTTTCATCATTATCGTACAGATCGATCCAACGGGAGGTCTGGCCTTGGGTATGGCGCACAGCGAA
>CAYNDU010000451.1:0-5287 GCA_964395615.1 uncultured Pirellulaceae bacterium
CGGAATGTCGCCGTGATGTGTGCTGATGACCTCCTGAGTTGCCACGGGCAGGCCGATCTCGCCCGGGGGCCGGATGCCACCCTGATGAGAGGAATCAATCGGCTGGCGAAGAGCATCCCGTGGCGTGGTTCCGGGGATCCGGGGAGCAAGAGCGGCGGAGCACTAACCCGCGCCGTTCCGGTTGGCCTCGCCTTCGCGGGAGAGGATCGGCTCCTCGAGTCGATGGCCCAGGTCTCGTCCTTTCCGACGCACGCCCATCCAGTGGCCGTCGCGTCGTCAGTCGCCGTCGCGACGCTTTGCGGCTATGCCGTCAGGGGAGTCCCGCCCGCTCGCTGGTTGAGGCGGCTCCGAAGCCAGTTTGACTCCATGCCGCTCGATGTTTTGAGGACGTTGCGAGTTGCCATCCAAGGAAAGCGGCGTTCTCCGCTTCGCGTTCTTCCCGAGCTTGGCGAGGGTTGGACGGCGGAGGAGATTCTTGGGCGGGCCGTCTATGCGGTGCTTCACCATGCAGACGATCTCCAGGCGGCTCTTCTCCTCTCGGCCAATTCGACAGGCGACACGCCCGCTATCGCGGCTCTCACCGGCGCCCTAGGAGGCGCGCTTCACGGGGTTTCAGCGCTTCCCAGGGGGCTGGTTCGCAAGCTGAAGCCAGCCGCAAAGGTCCGCGAGATGGCCGGCAAGATCACACCGCTTACAGCTCGCTCCTTGGGACTTGCGTAGGGGCGGGCGCCATCCAGGAAGTTGGGGTGTGGTTCTTGCACAAGCTTCGGACTCTCAATCGAAGCCACCGGACAGAGACAGAAGATGCTGAGATTGAAAGTACGAAGCGCTAGGGCCGAAGGCCGTCGGCACGAAGTGCCTACACTTAATGATCAAGATGTGGGCGGAGTTCACCGGGAAAAGCGTAGAGCATGCGGAGGTTCCCACTGGAAGTTGGTTGATGAGCCTCCGAAGACCGCTGTTGAACAGTTTTTGAAGTTGACCCCCACGCCGCTTCAGGGATGAACCGAGCAGAGGTCCGACTCTTCGCGATGAGCGGCTGGCTCCTGTTTCTCGAGCTGGCCTGCATCCGTTGGCTTCCGGCTCACGTCATCTATCTGACCTTCTTCACCAATACGGTCCTCCTTGCGGCCTTCCTTGGGATGTCGCTTGGGTGTCTCCTGGCTCGCCAACGGGGGAACCTGCTCCTCCTCGGCGGATCCACGCTCACCATTGGCATGGCAGCGGGTATCTTGGTCGGTCACTTTTTGCAGCCCCCTGCCGCGGCTGTCCGTGCTAACCGTGATTGAGCCCGACGCGAAGGGCCTGCCGATCGTCCGTGGCCTGTTTATCGGTGACGATGTCGAGTGTTTTGAACTCGCCTGTCGTCTAAGCGCCGAGGTGAACGTGGTCTTGCTCGACGAACCGCTCGACGAAGTCGTCGTTTACCTGGATCCGGACGAATTCCATAGTACGTGGTTGGGGAATAAGGCCATCTATCGGACACGCATGGCGATCGCGGACGGTGGCCGACTGACGGTGCTGGGGCCGGGCGTGAAAATGTTCGGCGAGGATCCTGAGATCGACCGGCTGATCCGCCGGTTCGGCTACCGCACGACGCCCGAAATCATGCAGTTTGTCGAACAACATGAAGACCTTCGAGCGAATCTGTCGGCCGCCGCCCACTTGATCCACGGGTCGTCGGAAAACCGCTTCGAGATTCTCTATGCAGCCGGCGGCCTCACGCCGCGGGAGATCGAATCGGTCGGATACGTACCGGGAGACCCGGCCCAACTGCTCCGCCAATACCCGGTCGACCGATTACGTGACGGCTGGAATACGGACGCGGAAAACAACAGATTCTATTTCGTGCGCAACCCGGCCATGGGCCTCTGGGCGGCTCGCGACCGATTCGTTACACCTTCGGGCCCTCCATCGTCTTGATCGTGGCCCACCTGTCTTGATCGTCGCCCACCGAATACCGATACGAGGTTGAGGACGAATGATACTGTTGCTGACGACTTCGCTGCTTCTCATTGAGACGGCCCCCCCCTCGGACACGCCCCGCCTGGACGCCCTACAGGTCACGCAGGCTGCCGCGCCCCGATCCTTCTTCTTTCGGGCGGCCGAAGGGATGGCGGCCAATCCCCGCATGCAGTACTCGCGATGGGAATCCGGCTTCGAGCGATTGATGGGAATCGAGGGAAAGGTCCTGGACGAAGAAATACCGGGACGCAGCAAACGAAACATCGAGTTCTTCACTCGGTTCAAAGAACGCCATCCCGAGCAACTGGTGCTGCTGCACTTTAACGGGAATGCACGGGATCCTCGACACGCCGGCAAGGACTTCTTTGCCGGCCACTGGCTCTACTATAACGGCGCACGAGTCACGTCCGACGTTCCGGCCACCGATCAGGATACGGATATCGCCGTCTCGGCGCCCGAGTTGTTTCTAACCGGCATTGGCCGGTTCCAACGTGACAACGAGGACATTGGAATCTGCGCCCTTACGGCCGATGGGCGACCCGATTGGAATCGGAGCGAGCAGGTACAGCTGCTATCCGTTGATCGCCAGCGCAAGACGATTCGCGTGCGGCGCGGCGCCTATGGCACGCAACCCATCGCTCTCAAGTCCGACCAGGCGTATGCGGCTGCCCACGTTACGGAAGGGCCATGGGGAAACAAATCGAACCTCCTTTGGGCCTACAACTACTCGACCGTCTGCCCACGCGATCGAAGGGGACGGCAGGCCAGGGACATTCTGATCGCGGAACTCGTGTCGTGGTTCAGCGCCAAGGGGCCTCTCCATGCTTTCGACGGGCTGGAATTCGATGTGCTTCACGACACTCAGGGAAGGGGTGGGCGGCGCGGCGCCGATGTCGATGCCGATGGGTCTGCCGATGCGGGCGTCGTCGACGCGATCAACGTGTACGGCGTGGGAGTGATCGAATTTGTCAAGCGGTTGCGCCGGCAACTCGGACCCGACCGGCTCATCCTGGCCGATGGGCATTCGAGTGCCGGTCAACGCGCCTTTCATTGGCTCAACGGAATCGAGTCGGAGGGATTCCCCGTTCTTTCGGATCACCAACTACGGGACTGGTCGGGCGGTCTCAACCGACACGCTTTTTGGGCAGTGAATGGACATTCGCCGATCTGGAATTACATCAATCACAAATTTGTGAGCCATGGTCCGAACCCAGGCCAGACCCGGCAGGCCGACGTGCCTTTTAGCGCGCATCGGTTGGTGTTTGCCGCCGCGGTATTCACCGACGCCGCCGTCTGCTATTCCACGGCCCCGGCGGCCGAACCGGGGGAACTCTACGGTATCTGGGACGAGTTGCAGGCGGGCCAGGAACGGCAACCCGGTTGGTTGGGCCGACCACTCGGCCCGACCATTCATCAAGGTGCTCGTGCGAGGGACGTGCTGGGAGGCGTTTTGGATCCGCCTCGGAAGAGTGTCAACGATTCAATCCTCGGCGCTCGCACAAACCTTTTGGAAGACCGATCGGCGGTGGAGATTCTTCCGGACGCCTCGAACGCCGTTCAAACGCATTTCCAGATCGCACCGATCGAGGCCGGCCAGCGAGAGTTACTTCTCAAAGCCACGCTGTCGTGCGATCCAATGACCGGTTATCCCTCCACGCGAGCTCGCCTGCTGCGCGTCGAGGCCGGCTGGGGCCGTTCGCTCGTTGAGGCTCATCCCGAGCGCACGGGCATGCAACGTCGTGGGGAGTCGATCAGGCCGATCGAGCGCGACAGCGGGGCCGGCCTATCCTATTCCGTCCGACAGACGGTAGGAAATCGCAGCCTGCCCGGATACCGGGCTCATCCTCCTTACCAACCGAAAGGCAGCGTGGGCATGACGTTCTGGGAGTGTACGGTCGATTTGCCAACCAACCCGTTTCTGCTCGTCCATACGGGGATGGGCCCGCTGGCTCCCAAGCGAAGTGATGGAGTGTTGTTTCGCCTGCTGGTCGCTCCACTGAATGACAAGGATGATGTGGACGATGATGCCGTGTGGACATCCCGTTTGGAACATCTTCAGAAGGCTGCCGAGTGGCAACGGCATGTCATCTCGCTCGACAACTGGGCGGGCAGACGAGTGGCCCTGCGATTCGTAGCCGACGCCGGACCAAACGACAACGCCACCACCGACCACGCTTTTTGGGGAGCTGTGCAGCTCGGATCGGGCCGACCTCCGGAACATATGAGCGCGCCGCAGACGATCATGACCTGGGTCAACGACCGGCCGTTCACATCGTATTTCTATTTCGACGAACTACCATCAAGCCCGATCACGATCGATTTTCGTGTCGAAGGATCAGCCCGCGTGCGACTCCACTCCCTGTCGGCTCATCCCGCACCGGAGGTAGTCTACCGACGTTTTGAACATGGCCTGGTCGCCGCCAACCTTGGTTCACGTCCGGCAACGATCGACCTGAACGCGATGGCCCCGGGCGTCCGGTTGCGCCGCCTCCGCGGCTCGAGTCGACAGGATCCGAACACGAACAACGGCCGACCCGTTGGTCCCGGGCTAACGCTGCCACCCCGCGATGCCATTTTTCTCATGGCGTCCGAGGCCAATCATCGTTGAACCGCGCGATGCCCGCCGATCGGTACCGTTGCTCGAAATCCTTCGGTAGAAGCCGAACGGACAGACGCCTGGATGGGCGTTCCGGGGCGCCGGTCTGGGCATCCGTCGAGTGCGCATGGTCGTGGTCTCCGGTCGCTTGCCGGTGATCCAGACGGCGTCACCGAGCGAACGCCCCCGGACTCTACACGTCCTGAAACGACGGCAAGACGGCGCCCGGTCGACACAACCGACGACCCCGGATGAAGACGGCGTGCGAAGTCGATTTGCGGACGTACCAACTCCCCGCAAGCGTTGACACAGGGCCCCCGACAAGGGGTCGATTGACTTCGGGTCAATCGAATAACAACGGTTCGCGGGCAGGCGCACACCGCCTTCATTCAGAGTCGTTCCGATCGCTGAGGAACGGACCATCGTCTACGGTTCAACAGTGCCTCTCGGCAAGGAACAACCGCTACACTCACTAAACCAATCGCGATAGGGCCGTGTGAACCAGCAAGAAAATGAAGAAATGTGCCGCGTATCTTTTCGTCCACGAGCTCGAAGGGTAGAGGCGCCCCCGGGTACACGCATCCTCGTACCTACGGACAGCCTTGGTGCGTAGGAGACGGACGCTCAAAGCCCCGCCGATTGACTCACCGATAGACCCACCGGCCAGGTTCAGCCAAGCGAAATGGGTGGCCGTAACGCTGCACCCACCGCGGGCACAGCCTACGG
>CAYNDU010000452.1:0-5282 GCA_964395615.1 uncultured Pirellulaceae bacterium
CACGTCGCTTCACCCCGGGCTGGCTTAGGGCCGTCCCTTCGGGACTCGAACACCGCCAACACCAATCATCCCCTTTCAAAGAAGTTCTTCTCTTCCTTGGCTATGACTTCGCTGCGGCGCGTGTTCTCTTCGATGACTTCTTGCCGGCCTCAAGCAACGGTTACCCGTCACTTTTGATCCACGGCCAGAGGTAGAGAGTCGCTTCGTCAGAGGCCGTTTGACCTCCCTTCGTCTTTCTTTGCGACCTGCTGAGTCCCGACGGTACGGAAGACCGGTGCAGAGGTTTGGGGACCATGCGCGTTCCCCGCACGCGGACACTGGGACGCGCGGATCGTTCGGTGCCGACTGTCGGTGGACTATCTGTCACAGGCGTTACAGCCGGCACCACAACGGGGCCAAACAGTTTCAGCCGAAGTTTGAGCGAGGCGGGACGGTTCAGGCTGTGATATAAGACAAACAGTGAAACCCGTGTGGCGGAGTCTCCGCCGGCTCGCGAGCGGGCCAAGGCCTCGGCCGGACGGCGGTCCGTTGTCGCCGGCGACCGGCCCGACAGGATCGTCTGTCGGTTGGGCAGTGGGGCAGAGCGGGCACGGTAGACGGGCTTCCGTGATCGGATCAATTCGTCTCGGCATTTTCTCTCGGCGGCATGTACTCGATGATTCATGTAGAAGACTTGACGAAAGCCTACGCGGACCTGCGCCGGGGGGAGTTCATTGCACTCAAAGGGATCAACTTCAAGGCCTTACCGGGCCAGGTTTATGGGCTCCTGGGTCCCAACGGCGCCGGAAAGACGACTGTCCTCAGGATTCTGAGCACGGTGTTGCGACCCACGTCGGGCACTGCGCGAGTCAACGGTTTTGATGTGCTGACTCAGCCCTCGTTGGTGCGGGGGCAGATTGGGTTTGTCTCAAACAACACGGCCGTCTACGACCGGATGACTGCCTGGGAAATGGTTGGCTACTTCGGACGACTCTACGGGATGGACGACGAGCGATTGGCGGAACGCATGGAGGCGATCTTCCATCGATTACAGATGAACGACATCCGAGATGTCCTGGGGTCGAAGATGTCCACGGGTATGAAACAAAAGGTATCGATAGCGCGCGCGATTGTGCATGATCCACCGGTGCTCGTCTTTGACGAAGCGACCGCCGGGCTCGATGTTCTGGTTGCCCGCGCCCTACTAAAGACGGTCGCCGAATTACGTGAGCAGGGGAAGTGCGTCATTTTCTCGACACACATCATGCGAGAGGCCGAACGGCTCTGCGACCGCATCGCCATTATGCACCGAGGGGTTATCCTCTCCGAGGGCTCGCTCGACGAGTTGCTCGCGCTGCATGATGAGGATGACCTGGAAGAGCTGTTCTTCGGGCTGATCTCGCAACACGATCACCAGCGGATCGCCGAGCAATCGGATCGGGCAGCCGTGATGTCGTAGCGCACCGGCAGCCGCAGGGGTGCTCGGAATGCCAAGTTTGTGAATTGCGGAAAGAAACAGGAAATCCATCGAACGGCGGGTATTGATGAACTGGTCCAACGTACGGCTGATCTTCTTGCGCGAGGTGCGGGACCAACTGCGCGATCGAAGAACGTTGTTTACCATCGCCGTGCTACCGGTGCTGCTCTATCCGTTGTTGGGAATGACGTTTCTGCAGGTTGCCCAGTTTATGCACGAGCAGCCTACGCGCGTATTGTTGATGGGGGCCGAACATTTGCCCGGCCGCCCGCCGCTGGTCGTCAGCGATCATTTTGCCGCGGAGATATGCGGCCCGGCGGACGCCGCTCTGTTGAAACTGGAAATAGACAGGGAACGGCCGGCGAGCTTGTCGGTAGAAGACTTGCGCGCGAGGGCCAAGGAGGTTCTCGAATCGCGTCAGTTTGCCGCCGTTGTCTACATCCCGCCCGATTTTGCGCAACAGGTCGAGCAGTTTGGTGAGCGTCGAAAGGAACTGGCTGCTATCGGGACGCTTGGCGGCCCGCAGTTGGTCTATAACGCGGCGAGCGATAAGTCACGAGTGGCGTACGCGCGGGTGCAGAGGGTGCTGGCCAATTGGCGTCGAGCGTTCGTGCGCGACTATCTTAAGCAACACGACCTGCCAGCCAACGTCGTCGATCCGTTTTCCATTCAGCAGGTCGACGTCTCGGTGGCCACTCGAAGGCAAGCTGCCCTCTGGTCGAAGATCTTGCCTTTTGTCGTCTTTATCTGGGCATTGACCGGCGCGTTTTATCCGGCCGTTGACGTCTGTGCGGGTGAAAAGGAACGCGGCACACTCGAGACGTTGCTCAGCAGTCCGGCTGAACGGAGCGAGATCGTTTGGGGAAAGCTCTTCACCATCATCTCATTCAGCACGGCGACCGCCATGCTGAACTTGTTGAGCATGGCGATCACCGGTACGGCGATCATCATGCTGCAACCGGGCCAGATACCCATCGGTCCACCTCCGCCGTCGGCGCTGCTCTGGTTGATGCTGGCCCTGGTGCCGATCTCGGCCTTGTTCAGCGCCTTGGCGCTGGCCATAGCCGCCTTCGCCCGCAGTACGAAAGAGGGACAGTATTACCTGATGCCGCTCCTGTTGGTATCGTTGCCACTCATGGTTCTCCCGCTCTTGCCTGCTGTCGACTTGAAACTCGGGACCAGTCTCATCCCGATCACCGGCATGATGCTTCTGATTCGGGCAATGATCGAAGGTCAATGGACAGAGGCCATTGTGTTCCTGCCGCCGGTGCTCTTGGTTACGGGCGGCTGCTGCCTGCTTGCCATCCGCTGGGCGATCGACCAATTCAACAACGAGTCCGTTCTTTTTCGCGAGAGCGAGCGTTGGGGCCTGCGTCTTTGGCTGCGACACGTGCTTCGAACGCGGGGACCGATCCCCACGGCGGCCCAGGCAGTTGCCTGTGCCTCGCTTCTACTGACGATTCGGTTCTTTGCCACCTTCGCAGCAAGCAAACCGACCACCTGGTCGGAATTCGCCTGGCTCCAGGGTATCTCGATTGTCTTGCTGATCGCTTTGCCGGCGGTCGTCCTGGCGCTTATTCTGACCAGGGACCCAAAGAAGACCTTACTCTTGAATCGCCCGCGTGGAACGGCCGTGGGCATGGCCGTACTGCTGGCCGTAACATTCCACCCGTTAGCAATGCAGATATCGCAGTGGGTGCAACAACTCTATCCAATCAACGCCGAGATGCACAAGCAACTGGCAGAGATCCAACAACTCGTTTCGACCGCGCCCAGTTTCTGGCAGATTATCGCCCTGATGGCTTTGGCGCCGGCCGTGTGCGAGGAACTGGCATTTCGAGGTTTTATCCTATCGGGGCTCCGCCGTCTGGGTCACAAGTGGACGGCGATCATGATCAGCAGTCTGTTTTTTGGTCTGGCGCACGGGATTTTGCAGCAGTCTATCAGCGCCACCTTGCTCGGTGTCGTGGTCGGCTATATCGCCGTCCAATCGGGTAGCCTGCTGCCCGCCGTCGCGTTTCATCTGGTCTATAATACGCTCGGGCTAACCGTCGGCATGGTTATTCCGGAAGCGGCCATGCAACAACCGGTTTGGGGTTGGATCTTCGCCGTCAGTCAGGAGAGCGTTCAGTATCAATGGCCCTGGATGGCATTGATGACCGTCCTGACGCTCGTCATCTTGCAGTGGTTCCGGCGATTGCCCTATGAGCGGACATCGGAAGAGAAACTGCAACACGCACTCGAGCATCAAACGCCCGGCGTTATCGTATCCTAGCGCGGCCAGGGACGTGAGACATGAGCAGCCAAGACTCGGAGTCTCTGCAAGCGCGCTACGTCTTTCCGGTTGACGAACCACCTATCGCCGAGGGACGACTGACCTGGCGCGGTGACCGTATCGAATCCATTGGTCGCCCGCCCGCCGGCGCACCCGCTCCGCCAATAGAGGACGTGGCCATTCTCCCCGCGTTGGTCAACGTTCATACACATCTGGAGTTCTCGGATCTGGAACAACCTCTGGGGGTCGCCGGTCTGCCGATGCCCGAGTGGATCAAGCTCGTGGTCGAGCGCCGGCGCCACGTTGTGTCCGGATCGATCGGGGAAAGCGATCGAGCGACGGATCACGCAATTCAGCGCGGTTTGCTCGAGTCGCGAAGGTCGGGAACGGCCCTTTTGGGTGAAATCGCGACTTCACATTCTTCGGTCGCTCTGTCTAGTGACACTCCCTGGTCGGTCTGCTTTCGCGAGCTCATGGCGTGGGCTCCGGAAGAAATCGACCAGCAGCTTACGGTCGCCGAGGACTATCTTTCAAGGGCGAGCGGCTCGGCCGGTGAGAAGGAAAGGCTCGGCCTGAGCCCGCACGCACCCTACACGGCCTGTCTCGACCTGGTCGAGCAGGTTGCGGACCTGTCTCGCCGCCGAGCGGTGCCGCTGGCCATGCACCTGGCCGAGAGTCGCGAGGAAATGGAGTTTCTGCGATCGGCGTCCGGGCCGCTGGCCGATTTACTTCGAGCCACGGGGCGTTGGCGGCCGGAAGCCTATCGGGCACGGCCGACGATCAGTGACTATCTCACACGTTTGGGGCAAGCGCACCGCTGCATTGTTGTTCACGGCAACTTCTTGAGTGACGCCGAATGGTCTTTCCTTGGCGAGCACCGGGCATCGATGTCGGTGGCCTATTGCCCTCGCACACATTATTTTTTTGGCCACCCCGATTACCCGCTGTCCGCTGCCCTGCGGGCCGGTGTCCGGGTGGCGTTCGGAACCGACAGCCGCGCGTCGAATCCGGACCTTCGATTATGGGAGGAAATGCGAGCGGCGGCCAAGCTGCATCCCGAAGTCGCTCGCAGCCGAATCCTGGAAGCCGGCACGATTTCCGGTGCCGAGGCATTGGGCCAGGGCGACGATCGGGGCACTCTCACGCCCGGAAAGCGAGCCGATTTCGTTGTGGTCGGTCCCCTGGGTGATGTGGGCGACGACCCGGCGTCGAGCCTGTTCGACGGCAGCGCCCGAGTACGGGCCGTTTTCCAGGGCGGGCGCATGATCGCCCCGCAATGTTGACGGACGCCTCTTCGAGGCTTCAAACGCGACGGCCGTTGCCCCGTCGGCACATTCCAGACCAGCCCAGCGATTTGTGCCCGGGTTGTGATTACGCCAAGATCGGAGGATCCTGCAGGGTCCTTGAGCTTTGAAGCCATCCGTTGAAGCTCTTCATTTCAGCGTCGGCCGCCGGAGCCTCGGTGTGAGCACCGGCCCGAGAATCGGGCCCGGAGGGGGTGCAGGAACGGGCTCGTTTTGGGTGGACGTATTATTCAGCGCGATCTTGACG
>CAYNDU010000453.1:0-5249 GCA_964395615.1 uncultured Pirellulaceae bacterium
TCAGCGTCGTGCGTTTGCAGCGGTCGGCCGTCGGGCCCAAGGAGCGACTCGGCATCCATCGGTCGTCCGTCGAGGCCGACCAAGGGGGACGCCTGCCCGGCGCGGAGTCCACAATCCGGTTCGTGATGGATCGGCGTCACGCGCTCGGCCGCCGCGGCCCGAGCTGCCGCTTCTCTCTGGTGAGAACGTCATTGGGGTCGCGCTCGGCAGCGGCTGGCACCGCAAGGGGCTGCCCGGTGTGACGGACGAACGCCCGGCGTTACCGCCACCGATCCTGATGCCAGTCACGTGTTGCGAGCGTTGGGGTTAAGCGAAGATCTTGCCCGAGCCAGCCTGCGATTCGCCCTCGGTCGGTTCAACCGAGAGGAAGAGGTCGGATATGCGATCGACACGGTATCGAAGGCGGTGCAGCGAGCGCGGAGAATCAGCGGCAGACCGTGATGCGGCAGTCGGTGGTTGCCGCACTTTCTGGTCGATTCGAGTGCATGTGTCCCGTTGTCCCATGAGAACAGAGAGCCGCGGCCTAAACGTATTGGCGTCATTTGACGATGGTATCGGCGAAAGACAAACGGCGAGAAAAGCAAGCAGCCCTCCCGGTACGGCCACCCGGGTTATGATCCGTATCGGCCGCTCAAAGTGCGGAGTATGTGTAGCCAGATTCGGCGATGCGTGGGGCGGTTCGCGACAGAGGGGCATTGGTCTCCCCCGATATCGGTCTTGGTTTGTCGTGAGGTTTCGTTGACGAGGCGGATTTCGATGGGTTATCATTTCGGATGCATCTGGTCGAGCACGTTCGAGCCGTCTTTTTTCTGCGAGTGGTTTTCCACAGGGTTCACGCTTCCCCGGGAGGACTCCGTCGATGACGATGCCAGCGACGCCTTCGACCGACCATATGGATAGCGGCAGCGGCAGCAGTAGTGGCAGTAACGGAGCACAGTGGGGTCCCTGCCCGCCGGGATCGATCCACATTCCCCATTTCACATCGGTCGATCCATCGGCTCCATCCCAAGTGTTTCCGCCGCTGTGCGGTGCGGAGCAAAATGGTGGCGGCGGCGCCTGCTGTGCGTCTCCATCTTGCAGCTGTGAGACGTGCCAAAGCGACGCGGGCGGAATCAAACTTCCTGCGCAGGGTCGTTTTCTTGGTGGCCCTAAGGGCGGCCGCAACCCGGCGATTGTGAACCCGGCCACGGGAAACGTGGTGTTTCGTTTTGGTGTTCCTGATAATGGGCCGGTGGGGGCCGATGCCTGCACTTGGTGCAACACCCAAGACACCAATAGTGATGAATATGGCTATGGGGCGAGGAATTCGCTTCGCCGCTGGATCGAAGAACCAAGTGGCACGTCAGCCGACGTCTACACAGGTGACGGGCCGGTCCTGCATTACACGGACCTTGACGGCTTCACTGGTTATTACACGCCTCCGGGCGGAATTGCCAGCAAACTCAAGAAGAATATGGGTCCGCCGGAGACTTGGACGGAGACGGCGCAGGACGGTTTTGAATATGAGTACGATTCATCGGGCGATCTTACCAAGATGCAGAATGTGGCGGGTGCGATCTGGACGCTCAGTTATACGGGCGTGCCACCACGCATCGACAGCGTCCTTGATCCCGCAGGTGGCCGCACGACATTTTCGTATGACGGCAGCAACAAGATCGAGAAGATCACGGACCCTGCCGGTCGCGAAACGCAATTTGAGGTGGACGCGAGCGACAATCTGGTAAAGCACGTCACACCGGAGCTTTGTACCACCAGCCTCACCTATGACGCAAACCACCGGCTAACCAGACTCGTTGATCCAGAAGGGCATGCTCATAGCTACACATACGATGCTTCGAGCCGCGTCACGAGTTACGAGAACTCGCATGGGCATCGCGTGACATTTGCGTATCAGTCGGGAAGCGTCACAGAGATCACGGATCCGCTTGGAAATGTGGCGACGCTTCAGTTCAACAGTAGCGGCAACCCGCTGAAGTCCGTCGACGCCCTGGGAAACGTCAACACGTACACCTGGGATGCAAATCGTCTGACGACGGTAGAGAATCCGCTGGGTGAAGTGACGACGCTGACCTATGAGGATGTCACCAACGCGGGCAAACGACTCAAGACGGTCACAAATCCGGTCGGGGAAACCACGACCTACACGTGGATCAGTGGCCAAATCGAGTCATCGATTAATCCACTGGGACACCGAACGACGGCGGTCTATAACGGTTCGGGCCAGAAGACGGCGGTTGTCAATGCTTTGGGTTACCGAACGACCTACACCTACAACAACGCCAACCAGTTGACATCGGTTCAAGATCCTCTTGGGGAAATCACAACACAGGTTTACGACAGTAAACGGAACCGAACGGCCGAAGTCGACGCGCTCGGCAACCGCACATCTTATACTTACAATGCGGCGGGGCAGGTCACGGCGATTGAAAACCCGCTTGGGCACAAGACCACGTTCACACTTGACGATGTGAACCGCGTGCTTGCCGTGGAGAATCCGCTGGGGCATGTGACATCGTATACCTACAATCTCAACGGCCAGCGAACCTTGACCGAGGATGCACTGGGGCATCTCCATTCGACGGTTTATGACGTGTGCGACGTTGAGGCCGAGATCAACGCGCTCGGGGAGAAGACGACGTACGTCTATGATGCGGCAGGCAGCCCTCTGGCCACGATCAATCCATTGGGGCATGCGACAACTTCCGTGTACGATGCAGCGGGTCGGAAGCTGGCCGAGATTGACGCGTTTGGGAACCGCTCGACGTTGGCCTATGATGCGGCGAACCAGCCGACGGCTCAAGTGGACGCGTTGGGGAACCGGTCAACGACGATTTATGACAAAGCAGGGCGGGTCTTGGCGCAGGTGAACCCGGTCGGCCAGCGCATATCGTTCACTTTTGATGCTGCCGGTCGCCAAGTGGCCACAATCGATCCGCTGGGGAACCGGACGACGAGCGTTTACGATGCGACGGATCAGGTTCTTTCGCAGGTAGATCCATTAGGGCATCGTGCAACGAGTGTGTACGATGCGGCAGGACGAGCGGTCGCGTCGATCGCTCCGCTTGGCAATCGCCAAACGACGGTTTACGACCAAGCGGGCCGCGCGGTTGCCGGCGTGAATCCGTTAGGGTACAGAAGCACGACCGTGTACGACGCGGCCGGGCAAGCTGTTTCGTCGGTAAACCCGCTCGGGGCCCGTTCCACAAGCGTGTTCGATTCCGCCGGGCAGACGATCGCCCACGTCGACCCGCTTGGGAATCGTTCCACGGTGACCTACGATGCGGTAGGCCGTCGGACCACGACCATGAATGCCCTTGGTGAAACATCGACCGCGGTCTATAACGCTGTCGGACGAACGTCGGCCACGGTCGATCCGTTGGGCAACCGATCCACGTTTAGCTACGACCGTGCGGGCCAGCAAATCGCGCAGGAGAATGCGCTCGGTTTTGTGAACACGACCGTTTACGATGCTGCCGGAAGAACGACTGCTTCGATTAACGCGCTGGGCAATCGCCACACGGTTGCCTACGATGCGGCCGGTCGTGCCGTGGAACAGCAAAACCCCCTTGGTTACCGAACAACGACGGTGTTTGACGCGGCAGGAAGAACGTCAGCACAAGTGGATGCACTTGGAAACCGCACGACGCTCGGCTACGACGCGGCCGGCAGGCAGGTGGAGACGACGAGTCCTTTGGGGTTGATTTCGACACTTGTTTATGATGCAGCCGGACGAACCCTTGCTGCCGTGAATCCTCTCGCGCGGCGCGTCAGTTACAGTTACGATGCGGCGGGCCGGCAAGTATCGCAAACGAAACCCATGGGGAACATCCAAACGACCGCCTACGATGCGGCTGGTAGAACGATCGCGACCATCGACGGCCTGAGCCACCGAACGACACTCAGCTACGATGCAGGTGACAACCTGACGGCACTGATGGACACGGAAAACCAGATCACAACGTACCAATACGATGTAGCGGGTCGCAAGATTAAAGAAACGTATGCGGATCACGTGGCAGGCACGAGTGCCGGAGACGAGCATTACGGAATCGTCGAGTTCACCTACGATGCATCCGGTCGTCTAAAGAGAAAGACCGATCAACTTGGTGACACCTGCACCCACGAATATGATCTCGGAGGCCGTTTGAGCCACCGAGATTACCGGACGCGTGTGAATTCCCCCAGTGGCACGATTTCGGATATCGATACGTTCACCTATGACTCGGCGGGACAAATGCTCTCTGCCGAGAGCGGGCGTTACGCAAACAAGGTCGCTCAGACGTACGATGCGACGGGAAGGCTCAAAACGGAATCGCTCACAACCGACGGGCAAACGTACACGGTTACACAGACCTATGATCGCGCGGGCCAGGTCACGGGGCAAACGTATCCGGACGGAAGCCAGGTGGATCGCGCCTACACGGCGCGTGGCGAACTGGAGGAGGTGAAATACGAGAGCGCCGTTATTGATACGCGTGTCTACGATGCAGGTGGCAGACTGATTCAGAGCACTTACGGAAACAATGTCGTCACCACGCACACGTATCAGGACGACAACTTAACAAGCGGGATTGAGATTCGAGATAACTCGCAGACGCTCGTCGACATGTTCAGTTTCACGTGGGACGAGAACCAAAACAAAACGCAAGAATCTCGCTCGGGAGCCATGGCAAACTGGGGGTCCTCTACTGGTGCCAGTGGCTACGACAAAAATGACCGGCTTATCACCTGGAATCGTGCCGACTCTGCCTGTGACCAGTCCTGGACACTGACCTATGAGGGAGACTGGCGGTATTTCACTCAGGAAGCGACGACAGAGGACAGAACGCATGGCCCGACACATGAACTAACAGCCATTGATTCAACGACTTTGACCTATGACGCTAAAGGCAATCTCACCGAGAATCAGAACGGGGACACGTACACCTGGGATTTTGATAACAGGATGAAAACGGCGACCGTGAGCGGTGCTGTTTCGACGTACAGCTACGATGCGCTCGGAAGAAGAACGGCGAAGGAGGTTGAGGGCACGGCAACGGTGTTTGTGGCAAGGACTCAGCCGCTTGCACTGAGCCCATTTGCTGGGCAGGTCGTGGCCGAGTACACGGTTGGCACAGCTCCTTCGTCACCGAGCGAGAAATACGTCTATGGCTCGTACATCGATGAACCAATCGTCAAAAATGGGGCTGGTGGGACGGCCTTGACGGTGTGCTTGGCCAACGCCTCGATCGCCTGCGTAAAGTCAATCT
>CAYNDU010000454.1:0-5240 GCA_964395615.1 uncultured Pirellulaceae bacterium
GGATGTTCATGACACTCTTGCGCCACGGAAAAAATAAAAGTCGCATCCACTTGACCTCCCTGCCAGACGAGTTCCCGAATTGCTTTGTACCCGGCCTCGCCGGCGCCGATTTTGATTACGAAATTCGGCGACAGTTCGGCCAACTCAAGGCCCTGCCGCACAATTTCGTTCCAATCGGTAATGTGCGGATTCACCTCGACGCTGATCGGCTTGTCGGTCCCGGCAAAGAGCACGGCAATTTCTTTGATGACCGTTCGAAATGGTTTTCCCGACTCTCGCACGTGACGTGGGTTTGTCGTCACGCCGTCAATGTCCCACATCTCCAGGCCGCGCTGAATCTCGTCGGTCTTTGCGCTATCCAGAAACATCTTCATCGCCATTCGCCTCCATTATGATCATCGACCGCGTGAATTTCGGGCCTTCGTACTTGCTGAGCACTCGCGTCGTATCGAGCTTTGGTTGGCTAACGCAGTCCGCCGACCGTCCGGGCACTCGCCGCAGGGTCGTCATGGCAAAACGCTACCTTCGGACCCTAAATGCGTACCGCCAGATTCTCACGAAGTCAGTTTATCGACGGACGCGTCGAGAAACTCCTTATGCTTGTCGCCGACCCAGTATCGAGCTCCGGACAGGCACCAGATGAAATGCACTTCCTCGTCCTGGCTAAAGACCGGGTGGTAATTCAACAATGGAATACTGGCCGCGTCCAGGGGTCCGACCGAATGGACAAACGTCTTCGTCGACTCGTCGGCGTAGACTTCCATTGCGCCGTTGCCCTGAGTGAAGACGTAGATCTCCTCCTGATCCGTGTGGTTGTGGGGGGGCCAGGCCCGTGTTCCCGGCTCATAGATCGTGTAACCCGCCACCAGTCTGTCCGCCGGTTCGGTGACGTCGAACATCAAATAGACATCTTTCCCATCCAGGTGCCGGATCCGTGACTCGTCGTTGCGCACCTGGTCCCAGCGGGCCAGGTAAGTCGGATGACGGTGCTCGGCCGTGGCACGGCACACGACCAGACAGGCTTCGGTCGCCGCATGATTGCTCAGATGGTAAGGAGTGCCTCTTGGAATATAGAGCGTGTCATAGCGGGTCAGTTCAAACGGTCCCGTGTCGATTTCGACGGTGACCGGTAATCCGTCAATACAAAAGAGCAAGGTCTCCTGATCGCGATGAAAGAGTTCATCACTCCGTCCGCCAGATGCCACGTGATAGGTGCCGTAAGTCAGATGGTCCAGGTTGGACGTCACCGGGTGCGTCTTTTGACGGTAGCAGAATTGCCATCGATCGGCCCTGATGAGCTCGGCCGGCCGCACATGCGGTCCACCCTCTTGCCGATGGGTATGGCGAGAGTCGTCCGGGGTAGGGTCGACGTGTTGAGATTGGTCACCGTTCATCGTGGATTCTCAGATTCGTATCGCGTCTAACAAGACCCGTTCCCATTAGACCGCCGGTCGCTCATGCGGGAGATTGTAACATTCCGAACCGTGGATGGCGAACGGTCGAGGCCCCCTGCCCGGTCCCTTGTCAGCGGTACCGAACGTGCTACCATGAGTCGCTGTTTCGAGAAACGTCGCTCGACCGTCCTGCTGTCAGGGACATTGGTTGTGCCCGGTGGAGGAAGCGAAAATGAGTTGCGATGAGTTGATACGGGAATATCTGAACGGACCGAGTCAATTGAGCAAGGCCGTGAAGGGTATGACCGACAAGCAATTGGACGCGGCGCCGATTTCAGGCAAGTGGTCCACTCGACAAGTGATCGCTCATCTGGCTGATTTCGAGCCCGTCTATGCCGATCGCATGAAACGCGTGATCGCCGAAGAAGATCCGGTCCTGTTTGGTGGGGATCCGGATCTGTTTGCAAAACGACTGGGATACGCGGCGCGCGACATCAAGGAAGAGCTTCAGTTAATCGAAGCGATCCGAAAACACGTGGCTCGGATTCTCGGCACGCTCAAAGAATCCGATTTCGAGCGGACCGGGCGCCATTCGACCAGCGGCCCGCTGTCGCTCGAGACCCTCCTTCGCCGCATAACGGGTCACATTCCGCACCACATCGCGTTCATCGAAGAGAAACGAGCGGTCCTCGACCGTTAACTTCTTGGCACCCCTTCTGCGGGAAGGAACGCTTCCGATCATTTCAAGTTGTGTCGGTTGTCGCGGGACCCTCGTTGGGGGCAGAACGCGGAAACGTGGCGGTCGCCCCACGGGCCAAACGTGACCGTTTCGGCGGGTAAACGAAGGTGCTCGAGTCGGCCATGCCATAATACTGAGGTAGAGGAGAGAGCGTGTACCATTGTGTGGCGGCTATGGGATTGCGTAAACGGATGATTCATGTGGATCACGCTGCATGAATGTGGGTCCCTGAATTGCGAGGATGGATCGGACGAGACGAGGGTCAACTGCGAACGGGTGTTTCATGATCGGCTTTTCAAACATGCGGTTGCTCGTGGTTGTCATGTCTGTGTTGGCTTGCTGTTGGACGGTCCCGACAGGGTTATTCGGACAATCGCCATTCTTGAGTGCCGAAGGGGAAGCCCGAAGGGCAGCACACGAGTATTTGTTTGGTCCGTTTTCTGCTGGCAAGAAACTGACATTCAAGGGTGACGCGCCGGCGCGAGTTCTTGATGAAATCGTGATCTCCTCACAGCGGCAAGCGCTGAGTGGCGACGTGCTGCTCACTCTTCCCAAGGGGTCGGCCCGTGTTGCCGGCATGTTTCGCTACGTTGTTCTGAGGGGCGAGGGACTCGATAATCTCGATGGTCTGGTCATGCTCCCTTATGCGCCAAACTCCAACCTCGCGATCAGCACACAGACCCCCGCAATTTATCGAGTCAAGGTGGCCGCGATGCCGATCCCATCTGCCTCGATGCCGCCCATACAAATCCGAACAAAATGCCGACCCGGTACGACGGCGACCATTACCGAGGTTGCGTTCAACTCCCAAGGCAAACTATCAACAACGTTCGACGACATTCCCTACCGAAATCTCGGAGCGGAATTTGCTCGAGAACGCGTTGACTTGAGAATCGACCTGGACCATGAACTGTCGCTCGACGGCCACGTTGACCTGGAGCGCGAGAAATTCTGCCGATACTACGCGGCTCCCGGGAATCTCGATCCGAGTTTCGAATGGTGGGCGGCCGAACGGAACTTCTTGCCCGGTCGCCAGATCATGAAGTTTCAACCGTCACTTGTTGAACTCAAGTCGACGGGACAACCGCGACTGGCCGAGCAAACGTCGCGACCGGGTGCCGCCGACCTGACGTTCTTTGACACGCACGACAGTGCCGTTTCGATAGCCCGAACGATTCCTCCGTTCCGCTCCATCAAATACGCGATGTGTTTGAATAGTTACCCGGACTTCATGTCGGTCAAGACGGTGGGACGCGGGACACCGTTGATTGAGAATTTTTCGAATGCGGCGGAATTGGCCGCAGCCTTCGTTGCTGACCAGGTGAAGGACGGTGGGCGGACGGCCACTTATTGGGAAGTCAAGAATGAGTCAACGATCAAGTCGGAATGGGACTATCATTGGAACAAGAAATACGACGCCTGGGGCCTGTTGGCCGACTTTCATAACCGGGTAGGTGATGCCGTTCATCGACAATCGCCCGGAACGATGGTTGGCGGCCCGAGCTCGGCATGGATGCAATTACAAGCGTCGGACTTCGGACTCTATCGCAACCAGATTCGGTTCATGGATCTGACCAAGGACCATCTCGATTTCTACTCGCACCATTTCTATGAAGATTTTGGCACCCTGGGGGCCTGGGAGCGGCGACAAGGCAGGTATACGAACTACCTGCTGGGGCGAATGGAGGCGATTCTCGACATGTTTCAGGCCCATATGCGGGCAACGGACAATGTTAAACCGATCCTCATTACCGAGTGCGGTTCCCTTCAACCGGGGCGTGGCCCAAGCGACTACTGGCTGCGCATTCGCTCCTACAGTGCCTATTTGAACAAGTTCATGCAGCGTCCCGCCGAGATTGACCTGGTTGTCCCCTTTGCTTTTTTGAGTATGCCGTGGAATCCGAAGAGTGGCGATGCGGCGTTTATCCCACGTGCCGGAAAGCCCGGCCATAGCCGTCGAGAGGACTGCGATCCGACACCGCTCGCGCATTTCTTCGATCTCTGGCGAGATTTTGATGGAAGGCGACTGCCGGTCAGTTTTCGTAGCCAATGGCTCGATGTGACGGCCGTTCATCGAGGACGACGGATCCAACTGGCCGTTACCAATATGGGCGGACGGCGATTATCGCTCAATCTATCGGGCTTGGCAGGTGCCGTGCCCGTCACTGCGGTCATTCAACGGCGGCTTTATTATCATGACGGACAAGTGCATTACGAAGATGCGATCAGTCATGCCGACGCGACCGACATTCCGGTTGACGTAGAGGAGACGACCATCCTTACGTTGGAACTGGCGGATCCATTGACGATCAAGGGCGCGATCGAACGCAAGTCCTGGTACGCGGCCGAAACGGCCCTGAAGTCAGATGCTCCTCACGATGAAGGTCACATGATCTCGATCGATGATTCCGATACGGTGCAATCGGCGACGTTGATGATTGGGGTCCAGCGAGATGGCGGGCTGGGCGGCGCCTTGGCGGGCACATTCAACGGCCGGCCTTTCACGATCAGGTCACGCTGGGCGGACGAATTCAATAAGCTGTTTGCGACGGTTGCCGTTGCGATCCCGGCGGGATGGGTGGCTCGGGAAAACCGTGTTCGAATCGACGCACGAGCCGGGCTGACGATCACGAGCGTGCACGTAGTGACCGACTCTCGGTCGTCGGGTCGCTCGCCTGGTGGATCGCGTTGAGTTGGCAATCCGTGGCGGTTTGGCCCATCGGTGGCCGTTTCGCAACGGCATCGTACTCAACGGCGGTCCTGCTCGAAACGTGGGCCCGGTGTTGGGTGAACCGAGTCGCCGCGAAGCAGGTTGGCTCGATTCATGGACGAGCGGTCGAGGCGTTGGAACTCAAGGGGTCCGAACGCACGCATCGATCATGGACAACATGGATTTGGGATCTCATTTGGGACGGCCCTACCGCTGGGCGCCGAAATTGGTAGAATCGCAGAAGACGCGGTGGGGCCATTCGGGCAACGCTTGGCCCCGATCCCCTGTTGGGGGGTGACGTATAGGTCCCAGCATTTCGAGGTACCCGTTCAACCGTCCCACGCACCCCTAGCTCAATTGGATAGAGCATCGGTCTACGGAACCGAAGGTTAGAGGT
>CAYNDU010000455.1:0-5233 GCA_964395615.1 uncultured Pirellulaceae bacterium
AAATTTTAAACCCCCCGCCCCCTTTTTTGGAGACGACAAACATGAGTAGCGTGGCAAAGCCTATAGACAACCGCGTTGTCGAGCGGATCGAGCAGCTTTCCGAGAACTGGTCGTTGTTCAGCACGCTGACGGGCGCGGTCATGGCCGGTTGGGTGATCGTGACGGCTTTGATGTTCGCTGTCGTGCTGGACATCCTGTTTCAGTTCGAGACGAGTTCACGAGTTATTGTCATCTCGATCTGGTGTGCCGTCTCGCTGCTTGCCCTGTTGTTCATGATGGTCCGTCCTCTGCTGCGGCGCCGCACGCTGGAAGGCATGGCCCGGCGACTGGAACAAATATTCCCCGAACTCGGCAGCGACCTGATCAATCTGGTACAGCTTTCACGTGAGGAAAACTGCCCGTCGCAGTTTTTGCGCCAAGCAGCACTCCGCCAGGCAACTCGGAATGCGGAATCCGTTTCCCTAACGTCCGCACCGCACAAACTGACCTGGCGCGAACGAATTCAGTTGTCGATGCAAACGCCACGCGATCTGGTCCTGGCCTTTGTGATTGGCCTATTGATCAGCGGGCTGGGAGGAGCCTGCCATGTTCTGTTTCCCGCCTGGCCCAATGCCGTTTATCGGCTGTTTCACCCAACGCGATTTGTCCCCACCATGGGCTCTGTCGGCATTTTGGAAGTGACTCCAGGCGATCAGGACGTGTTGAGTGGTACGGCACTGACCGTTGCAGCCAAGGTGGAAAACCCCCAACATCAGACGGTTGAAGGCAACGTCGTCACGATGAGCCCGGACGGCCAAGAACAGCGATACGCTCTGATCCCTTCGGAACAGTTCGATCAGTTCAGTTTCACGTTCCCCAAGGTTACCGATGCGTTTCGCTACCGGCTGGAAATCGGAGGCACTCAGACCGACCACTACCAGATCAGCGTCTTCGATCGTCCGACCATTCGATCCCTGTCGGCGACCTATCGGTATCCGGCCTACACGGGACTGGCGGAGCAGACGGTCGAGCTGAAAGCCGGAGCCATTGAAGCGCCTCAGTACACAAAGGTGGAATTGACGATCGAAACCGTCGCCTTGACCCAAAATGCCATCGTTCGCGTCGGGACACAGGAAATCGAAGGTGTCTCACGCCTGACCAAGCCAGAAGCGACGGCCAAGTTCTCGGTCACCGAAGATGGTTTTTATACGATCCACCTGACGGACGAGCGGGGCAACACGAACGATGACTCAGCTCGATACCCGATTCATATCACTCTGGACCAAGCACCGCAGATCGATATCACAACTCCAGCACCGGAAGTCACCGTCGGTGCCGGTGAAACGATCACGATCGAAGTGCGTGCGAGTGACGACTACGGACTCTCTGAAGTCGAGCTGCGTAATCGGCTCGAGACGGCCGACGCGGGTGCTGAAGAAGCACTTCAAGTTTGGGAATCGTTCCGTGATCCGAAACAGAGCCGGCTTCGATTCAATTGGACGCTGCCCGACTCACTGAGTGGTGGCACGGTCATGCTGTATCGCGCCGTCGCGCATGACAATCGCGACGCGTCCGTCAACGGCGACCACATCGGCCCTCAGGAAGCCTCGACCACGGTTCGGCGCATCCGAATCATCGATCGCGACTCCTATTTCGCCAATAAGCTACAAACATTGGAGCAATTCCGCCAGGAGCTCTGGCGCATCTACAAACGCCAAACAACGACTCGCGCCCAGACAACTCCGTTGACCACCGCGATTCGCTTGAGCGAGACGGAACGTAAGAGCTCCGCTTCGATCCAGCAGAGCCAGAAGGAAATCGAGGACCGGACGGTCAAGCTGGCCGACGGCATTGCGGACGAGCAGGCCGTGTTAGCGCCGTTCAAAGTTGCGTTGAGCAACCTGGCCGAGGGGCGGATGAACGAAGCCAACGGGCGTGCTGAGGAATTGGCCGGCAGCGATGCCGTCGAGGCGATGCACACGTCGGCTTCGGAACTCGTCAACGTTCAGGACGACATCCTCGACATCCTCAGAAAACTGCTCGACATCGCGCGTACCGAAACCAGCAAGACCGTCGCTCAAATGGAAAAGCGGCCTGGCGGCGACTTGCCCGACGACGTCGCCGGTCACCTGGAAGACCTCAGCGAGAAGCTGAAAGAATTCGTCAAAGAGCAACGCAAGGTCATCGAAGCGACCGAAGACCTGGCCAAGAAACCGGTCGAGGATTTCACCGAGGAAGAAGAACAGAAGCTTAAGGACCTGGCCGCCACGGAAGATGAGTGGTCCAAGTTCATGAACGAAGCGCATACGGACCTGAGCAAGGTGCCCGAACAGGACTTCTCGAACCCCTCAATGCTCGACGAGCTGATCGAAATCGAGACGGAAATCAAGATGGCCGAGGATGCGCTGACGAAAAAGACGGCCGAAATCGCCGTCCCCTTGGAACAACTCGGCGCGGAAATGGCCGAGGAAATCGCCACAAACCTCGAAAAATGGCTACCCGACGAACCAGACCGCGAGCAGTGGAGCCAGGAAGAGCCGTTGACCGATGCCATGCGCGAAGCGCCCATGGCCGAACTGCCCACCGAATTGCAAGACCTGGTGGGCGAATTGATGGAAGAGGAAGAAGACCTGTTCGACGAGATGGAAGATGTCAGCAGCAGTTGGGCCGACTCGCTCGATAAAGGTGCCGGTTGGGACGTCGCCGACGGACCGATCTCGAACATGAGTGCCAAGGGAGCGACCGGCAACCGGCTGCCCAATACGAGCGAGATCGGCGGACGCAGCGGCGAAGGCCGTTCGGGCAAGTCGAGTGGTGAGTTTGTCGGCGAAGAGGCTGTTGGCAAGGGAGGCCGCAAGACGCCGACCCGGCTGACTCCCGATCCCTTCGAAGCAGGCCAGGTCAAGGACACGAGCACCGATCCGGTCGGCGGTTCCACCGGTGGCGGCAAGGAAAGCGGGCAGGGCGGCGAAGGACTGGAGGGACCCGTCCCGCCACCTCTGAAACGCGACCTGCAACGGCTGGCCGGACAACAAGCAACGCTCCGAAACCGCGCCGAAACCGTGCGACTCCAGTTCAAGATCGCTAACTACAATACGACCGATTTGGATACAATGATCGACCAAATGGGCCGCGTTGAGGAGCAGCTCCGGAGCGGCTATTTCCGGTCCGCTCTGCGTCGCCGCGATGTCATGCTCGAATCTCTCGGCGACCTGCGCAACCAGGTCACCGAATCCGCCGAATTCAAGACCGATACGACCGCCAACGTGCCTCTGGAGATTCGCAAGAAGATCCTCGGCAACATGAACGAGGACTCCCCCAGCGGATGGGAACAATTGAATCAAAGCTACTTCGACCGCATCGCCAACGGGAAATAGTCCAGGGTTAAGGAGACGATCATGAGTGGCCGAAGCCTGATGTTCCACGTCTGCGTGCTCACGCTCGCCGTGCTCGCTTCTTCCGCGACGTTCGCAGCGCAGTCGCTCGATGTGCCCATGGACCGCAATCTGAAGACCGTGCTGATCCGCTTCGGGCCTCAAAACACTCAACCGGCAACATGGCAAGGTACGTACCGCGTCGAACCTGGGCGCGTTGTGGCCACTGAGGGATGGAGATTTGCGGTCGACGATTATGCGACGGTAGCAGAGTTCAAGTTCGAGTCGCGCCGGTTCTATCCCCGATTCTGGAACTCCCGTGGTCAGGACCCGAAGACGTTTCCGATCGAGCCGAATGGAGTGCAACTGACGTTGGCAGACCTGACACCCCGTTCCGTTCTGTATGTGGAAACGTCAAAAGGCGTTTTCGAGGTCCCCGTCGGCATGCTCGGCTACGGCCCCAGCAAGACGGCTCTCGACGGCCAGGCCGATTACCGTCGTCTTCCCACATCCCGGCAGATTGTCAAAGCGGCTACTGAAGACGGTTACCCCGGCGCCGTGGCCGGGTCCAACGGCGACGTCTATGTGGCTTACATTGCTTTCACACATGGAAAGGGATTCGAGAAGCGTCCCAAGATGACCAGCATTCCGGACGACTTCTCGTTTCTGGCCAGGCCGACTGGCGGCGATCGGATGATGTTCCTGCAGTGGCATGAAGGCGAGTGGTCCAGCTCTGAGCCTCTGTCGCCACCCGGTGGCGATCTGTTTGGAACGGCCGTCGCGGTCGACGGTCAAGGCGGAGTCTGGGTCTTCTGGGCAGCCAATCAGGACGAGAACTGGGACCTGTTCGGTCGCGTGCGACGCGACGGACGCTGGTCCGAGCCCGTCCGGATCACAACCGCTCCCGGCACCGACTTTCAGCACGTGGCAACGACCGATGCGACGGGTCGAGTCTGGCTTGCGTGGCAGAGCTTCGGGACAAGGAATTCCGATATCCTGGTCGCCGGGCAGGACGGCGACGGTTTCGGAACGCCGCAGAAAGTGGCTGGCTCGGATGCCAACGACTGGAAGCCGGCCATCGCGGCTTCTCAGGACGGCCGCATTGCCGTAGCCTGGGACACGTACGAGTTGGGTGATTACGACGTGCTGGCGCGCGTTTGTGAAGCTGGTCGATGGGGCGATGCGGTCCGGATTGCCGGTTCCCAGCGCAACGAAGCGCGACCGGATCTGGCCTTCGACCGCGCCAACCGGCTGTGGATCGCTTATGAAAGTTCCCCAAAGGGCTGGGGCAAGGATTTTGGACCTTACGACCAAAGCCCCGATCGGACGGCACTGTATCGCGAGCGTTTGGTCGGTTTGAAGGTCCTTGACCACGGCGTCCTGTACGCTCCCGAAGTGGACGTCAATCGTGCCCTACCTCGCTTCGACGGCCGGCCTCAATGGCCGAAGCGGCCAGGCCGCGTTCTCGCCGCCGGACCCAAGCTGTCCGTCGACACGGCCGGACGCATTTGGCTGTCCGCACGCATCCGGATCGTCCGCTTCGACAGCGAAGTGGGCGGAACCTGGTTGAACTTCTTGACGATGCTCGACGGCAACCGCTGGCGCCAGGCTTTCCTCGTGCCGGGTACAGACGGGTTTCTGCACGAGACGGCTGTCTTTGTGCCGACACCGGGTTCCGGCTTGTGCATTGTCTCGGCCTCCGACGGCCGATTCCGAACGGCTGCGACGTTTGGAGCCATTCGGGGCAAGCGCAGACCGCGATCGCCGGACCTGCCCCCAGCCAGTACTCGCACTTATGGCTCGTACCCAGACACCCGGTTCAACAAGGAAATCACAGGCGCTGACCCGGGACCGGTCCAACGGGGCGTGGGGGAATACAC
>CAYNDU010000456.1:0-5227 GCA_964395615.1 uncultured Pirellulaceae bacterium
GCCGTGTTGTTCGTGTTGACGCACACGCCCGCGCTGCACACGTCATCGGTGCACACATCTCCATCGTCGCAGTCCGCGTTTACCTGACAGAAGGGCGCAGGGGCCAGAGATGCCACGACGAGCGCCAGTCGGTTGGGGCCGGAATGGGTCGCGCTAGCCGTGTCCGTGCCGTTCGCCGTTGCGGGGTGGCTTGCCGTTGAACTATTGCTTGAGGCAAGGTTTTGATCGATTCCCTCTGTCCAGCCGTTGCCCCACGCAAACGTCCCCGTGTTGCCACTCAACGCGGCAGCGACGGCGATCCCATCCGTGACGACGCTTACGGTAGCCTCGATGGGGTTTGGCATGCCGCTGGCGGTCGAATTGATCGCGCTGGCGAGAATCGGGGTCACTTGGTCTACGTTTTCGAACGTGGCGGCCGCAAAGTGTTCGTTGTCGGGGGCGCCCCCCCCGAAGGTGACGGAGAACGAGCTGTTTGTTGCGGCGACGATTCCGGCTTCGTTGAGATACCACAACTCGACGCGGGCCAGAAAATTATTTCCGGACAACGCGACCGCGCCATTGATTCGGGTCAGGAACTGGCCGCCATACGTCACGGCAGTGATTCCGACGTCGTCGTTATTTCCGTTCTCGTAGCCGACCATGAACACGAGCAATCGGTCGGTGCCGGCGCTCACAACATGGGTAAGCCCCGTGGTCCATGTGCCCACCTGCCCGATCACCAGTATGTTCGGATCGATGGCGCCGCCATCGGGTGTGACCGCTGCGGTCTCGGATTCGATCTGGTTCGACAAAGCTAACGCGCGCTGCGCGTTGGCGGAATCGATTTGCCGCAATTCCTTGCGGACTTCGTCGGACCGTGTCCTAGCGCCCTGCTCACTTGTCTCGGCGAACGCAGCCGCTCCAATGACCGTCGCCAGCAAGGCCAGAAACTGAACCACCCTCATTCGGAGCTTACATCTGACGCCCGTTGAGTAGACATGTGCCTTTGTCATTGACATTTACCCTATCCTTTTTTCCCAACCCTCAATGCAGGTGTACCCGCGACTCGCTTCGAACAATCGCTGCCCCGTCGCCTCCAATCATCGAGACCGAACAATCCAACGAGGTCACTCTTCGGTACCGCGCGACATGGCCACGTTGGCTCGCGCAAACGAAGCCTTGCCGCTTATTCAAGTCACGGGACGAGGAACGGAGTTCATGCCATCAATTGCCCCGTCCATCGCCGCACGAAGAAGCATTGGATGTGCCGCTTCTACTTACCCTCATTGCACGGTCCCCCCATGCAGCCAGCATTATAAACACAAACACGACAATGGTTCAAGTATCAAAAAAACGAATAGAGTGTAGCTGCACAGGGTATCGGTCGCACGATTTCGTGCGTAATCGCGCGCCGTCCGCCGCCGTGCACAGGTGAATGAGACTGCGATCGTTCTACAGTACTACTTTCGCTCAGTGGGCTGATCTGCGGTGCCCATCGCGGCTGGTTCCATTCCCCGTCGGCCCGTCGTACCGATGTCCCATGCCATCTTTTGAAGTGATACTCTTCAGATCCGAACCTGGCTCCTTGGGTAATTGGCACGAATTCGGAGCTTGGGCTAGCGATCGGGCCTCTCAAGGATGATGCGACAGTGTTTCGCTATTGATGGGTTCGCCGAGATTGTTGGCCAAATCTGCCCTGAGAGTCTTCGCATGACTCCCGTTGGCTCCGATCTGGGAGACGATTTCCAGAACGATTTGTATCAACCCCTGGTTGGTGGCTGACGGGGAACGAGATCGGCCCGGGCCATCACGCGTACGCCACGGTCGTCGGGAATGGTCGATTGGAGATGCGAATCGGATTGGCCAACTTGCTTTCCGGAATCACAGTTGACCGGCAAGTCGTCGCGTGTGGGCGATCAACCAAATCCTACTACGATCAATCTTTCCAATTCGACGCGGCTCATGGCGCGAACGTGCAGATTAAGCATGAGAACCTGGAGTTATCCGTTGGGGCAATTGCCCCTAATGCGAATCTACGCCCAATGTGCCGATCGCCGCTGCGACGAAACGTGATTCAACGGCAACGAAATTCCGCGTTGCAGCGCTCGCGCCGGGGCGTTCACACGAGTTCAAACAGTCGTGGCACAGCATGTGCCGTAGTTCCGTGTAGAGGCAGGTTTTCAGTGACTCTGGCGAGTGCCACGAGACGATATGGGAGGATGCTCATGGCCCTTAAATACCTGCTGGTTTTGAAGTGCGGCCATTTGTGCCAACCATCTGGATTCCGACCCATCACACTTATATTAAATCTGACTAGCCTCGGTGTTGGACCGGTGTCAGCTGAGTACTTTTACGTGTCGATGAATCGCCAGGCACGGCGCGATACCACACGCGTCATCCAAAATACAGAATCTACTAAAAGACAGAGTCTTCTTGCAGCGGGCTTTAGACACGGTACGAAAGGATTAAGACATGCTTCATAATGGTTCACGCGTCCGTCCTACTGGAAAAACCTTCTCGCCACTTTGGTTGCCTTGCTACGTGATGGCGTTGGCCTGTTCGACGTCGATCTGCCACGCCGATGCAGAGGCCGGCAGGGACATTGACGGAGTCCGGAATGCGAAGGCCGATGCGTCTAGCGTAGCCCCGGTGACCGTGCCAGCCGCGCGAACGTCTTCGACGAACTCATTGCTCCGAGGAGGGGTTGGCCCGGCGATGGCCGGAGGAGGTTCACGCGTTGAACCGGATCGTCCGGCCATCGTCTCCCTTTCTCAGGTTGGGATCGACCAGGATCAGAAACCCAACTTGGATTCACGCGAGCCGGCTTGGCCGTTCTCGCCGACGACGCGTCGTTTGTACTTGCCTGGCAGCGGTGCAGGCGAAATGGAACTTCTTTTGCCGAGCGCCCGAATTGATGACATCCCCGTTTCCCTACGACTACCGATGCCACCCATCGCTCCAAGTGTGAATTCCGGAGAGATGGGATATTTGGGTGGTACTGGAGGCCCGATAACAGCCGGTGGACCACCTTGCAATCAGCCCGAGGTACCCGCGCCCGGTGCGACGGTGACGTGGCTCGCCGCAGGCGGCCCCTACGAGTTTTGCCAGAACGTTACGATTCCCGTCAACTCGACCGTCGTCATCGAGGCGGGCACCGTTGTCAACGTGTTTGCCAACACAACCATCACGCTACTCGGCACGATGAGGTCGGAAGGTACGGTGGCGGCTCCTGTGATTATGACCGGCGCGGCCAACTTCCCCCCTATCGTTACGACTTCAGGCACGTTGGATCTCTCGTTCACGCAGGTTTCCGGGCAAATCAAGCCTCAGGGCGGCGATCTGATCTTTTCGGGTTGTACGTTCACGGCGCCCGGCATCATTTTTGGAAACGGCGATTACTTCGAAATCCAAGACTGCGCGTTTAATGACGCTGCGCTCTACGCCGCGGCCAAAACGGCCGTCATTCGCAATACCCTCTTCGAGAACACCTACGTCATTACCAATGGCTCGTTATTGACCATGGAAGGCGTCACCGTCAACAACTCCCCGTTTGACGGGCTCAGCCTGACCAGCGTGGAGCAGCCGGTTTTCCTGGACAACGTAACCGTGACCAATTCCATGGGCGCAGGGCTAACGCTCGTTACGGGTAATTACGTCGTCGACGGAAGTGTCACGTTGCAGGGCAATCAGTATCCGTTGGTCGTAGGGGGTTCCGGAATCCTTTCCGGCAGCACACTCCCCGCCGCGGGCAACACCAACAACTACATTCTGCTTGACTTCATGAGCACGGCCTCTCCGATCATCACTTGGACGGACGCGGGCATTCCGTACGTCGTGGAGGATACCTCGTATAGCGTCCCAACGCTTCGGGTCGAGCCCGGAGTCAACATCAAGCTTGGCGCGAACACAACGTTCTGGGGCGACGCGTCGCCTGTGGATGTTCGGGGTCTTCCCGAACTGCCCGTGGTCATCGAGCGGCTGATTCCGGGCCAATCATGGCAGGGCCTGCAATACTTCAATCGCTACGAAAACTGCATCATCGACGGAGGCCAGGTAGGTGCTCGCTTCCACTCGGCATCCACGCACGGCTTCATCGACAACTGCCTGCTTCGAAACAACGACTTTGGCACGCAAAACGATGCCGCCGTGCGCAAGACCCGCTTTGTCAACAACGGCACGGGATCGTGGAACGACAACTGGCCCAACGCCCTCGACGGCGGGGTCGGTGGCAACAGCTTCGAAGGCAACGGCATCGGCGTCGATGGCAACGGATGGATCATCAACGCGGCCAACAACTGGTGGGGAGATCCTTCCGGCCCTACCGCGACCGGCAACCCCGGCGGAACGGGCGACAGCATGGTCAACGCCGGTCAGGACTATTCGCCCTTCCTGACGGCGGCGCCGAACTTTGCGGACAATCCTCCGATCGTTCACATGAACAATCACTTTTTCGCCCTCGAGGCGGGCTCCAAGATCATCTTTACCTGGACCGCACAGGACGTAGAGGGCATTGTCGAACAACGCGTCGAGCTCAACGGAACGCCGATCGGTAATCTTCCGGGCGACCAGCGGGCCTTTGAATGGATGATTCCGGACCTTGGCGTGATCGTCAACAATGTGCGTCCCGAAATCCGGATCATCGCTGTGGACACGGCCGGGCAGGAGGGTTGGGATGCCCAACGCTTCACGTTCCCGAGCGATCCGCCGGCGATCGAAGCCACGCTGATTACGCCCATCAACGGCCCGTTCGTGTCCGGGGAAAGCATGGGTGAACTATGCTGGGTGGATCAATTCGGCAACGACGCAGGATACCTGAACATCAGCGTGCTGTACGACGGTGACCAGCGAGCCCATGGTTATGGAGTCACCTTCGCCGGCTGCTCCAGTCCTGAGGCTCCGCTGATCAGCACCGACAGCGCTCGCTTCATCCTGTCTCGCGGCGAGGGATTGAATCGCGTAAAGTACTTCTTTACCGACACCTTCACCATTCGTCCCGACGCCAGAGTGGGTGATGCGCCGCCGGCCATCACCATGTTGACCCCCCAACACATGGACCAATTCCCTGGCGATTCGGTCATTCCGATTACATGGACGGCCTCGGACGACGAGGGGCTTCGCGAGTTCCAGATTATGGCCTCGTACGATGGCGGCCGGACGTGGCATGTTATCGCCAAGGATCTCCCATCGACCGCGACCAGCTACAACTTTGTCTTGCCGCCCAGCGAGGGCATCCCGGATGTCCGGATTC
>CAYNDU010000457.1:0-5212 GCA_964395615.1 uncultured Pirellulaceae bacterium
GGCCATTCTTCTGATCGAACTCGTTACCCAGCTACGGAAGCTCGTTCCTGCACCCAAAGTGCCGGGAGCCCGTCTGGCCAAGTGGTGGTCGAGCGAGAATAATGCGAAGGACAGCTGTACGTGAAAGGACTCCTGTACACGAACGGTGTCCGTGCTCCAATGCAAGGCACGAGAATCACTCCAACAGCTGAGAGGGTCCGGATGATGAAGATAATGGATGGCTTCCCCAGGTTAATTGTCCTTGCTTGTGTGTGTCATTTGTTGATCGGTTCGACCGGTCGGGCCGACTCGCCATCGTCCGTAGACGCATTCCTTGGAAGCTGGGCTCTCGTATTGCCGGATGGCCGTCCTGCATGGCTGCAGGTTCGGAAATAGCGGGGTTTACCTGAGGGGCATGTACGAAGTCCAGGTTGTGGATCGGGACAGCAAGATGCAGGGGATCAATGGTCCGGGGGCTCTCTTCGGACGCATCGTTCCGTCGCTTAATGCGGGGAAGCCGGGCGGCGAGTGGAATCGGTACGTTGTGACGTTGGTTGATCGGCACGTTACGGTTGTCTTGAACGGCAAGACCGTCATCGACAATGAGCCGGTGGAAGGATGCACGGGAGGTGGCTTGTCGGCCGATGATACCAAACCAGGTCCCATCTTTTTGCAGGGCGACCATACGTCGGTCAAGTACCGGAATATCGTGCTGCGGCCCGTCGTCTCCACGAAGTGATTTGATGGTCCTCGTACCTGACGCGAGGACGCTTCGGGACGGAACGTGACGGTCGATGCCGGCACCGTCCCGATCTCATTTGCGCTTCCTGGTTCGCAGGCAGGTCAAGGACCCGTCGAGTCCACTGATGAAGAGCCCCGAGTTGGTGAACGCCATGCCATCGATCACGGGAGGGGCCGGCAATGTGAATTCGGAGATCTTCGATCCGTCGGCTCGAGAGACGATCCAGAAGGAGCCCGGTCCGTGCTGCGTGGCACTTTCGGTCAGTGAACGTCCGCCGGCGAGCAGCAGGGCATTGCGCGCGAGTACGATCGATCGTACGACGAAGGGCGGTTGCGAGGTCCACACGATCTGCCGGCGACCCTGCGTCTGGACCGGTTCGCCCCGCGCGTTTCGGCGAGTTTCCTTCCTCGGAGCACGGACCTCGGCAAAGAGCTTGTAGTCCTTGGCGGCGTCCGGCCCAACGTGCCCGTCGCCCATCCGGTAATGGAGTCGGCCGTAGCCGTAAATGTGGGGGCCGTCGTCGAAGACGAGCAACCGGCCGGCCGGAACGGTGTTGCCGGTGTCGGGCCAGTGCGAATAGCCGCCACCCATCTTCGAACCGTAAATCCAGTAGGTCCGGTGCCACCACGTGTCGTCGAGGAACCCGCGTGGAGCGAACAGGTGCGGGCGATCGGAAACAGGAGCGAGATCCTTATCGACGCCGAGCCCGCGCATCCAAATCGTGCCGTCTTGAAGCGAAAGAACGTCAGGGAGAACACTTTGTCGAATGAGATGCTCGTCCGGTCCGCGACGCATTGCCACATCGGCGTGATGAAGTAGCTGACCGGTCTCGACCGACACGGCATAGAGGCGAATCCCGCCGTCGAGTCGAGACGATCGACCGGCCGCGAAATACACGGTTGACGGGCCATTGGGAACCGTGTTGTCGACCAGCACCGACCCGTGTACGGGCCAGGCCGATTCGAGTTGTTCATAGGCGAATACGCGTCGATCCCGCGGCGCGGCGCGAAATCGCCAGATCAATGCCCCGGTTGTCGCCTGGAGGCAGTAGACGTATCCGCTGCGCGTGCCAAACAGGCACCGCCCTGCTGAAAGCGTCGGCGGTGAATCGATTCGTCCGTCGGCGACAAACGTCCAGACCCTTCGACCGTCGACTGCCGACAAAGCATGCAGGCTGTGCCGATCAATTTCGGCAACGTACAATCGTTCGCGCTCAACCACCGGAGCCGTGATCGGTGCGACGAGGTTTTCGGTCCAAGCGATCTCCGGCTCGTTCGGCGCGGACAGGTCTCGAAAACCCGACCGGCGAACGTCGCCACGGTAGGTCGGCCAGTCACTCTTCCGGGCAAGGTCGAGTCCGTCGGATCGGGCGTCCTTTATAGACACGTCCCCGAATGCCGGGCCTCTTTCCAGCGGCGGAGAACCTTCTCCGGCTGAAGAAGTCGGTGCGAGCACGTTCAGTCCTTTCAACAGTTCCTCAGGCTGACACGCGCACGAGTGCTGTGGAACGTACATGAGACCGTTCGCGGGCATCGTTCCGAACTGACAGGTCCCTCGGAACCAGGAGTCACTCTTGGCCTCACCCGTTTCGAGGTCAATGAACTGGACTCCGCCGCGACCAACCATCAGGTACCGAACGGTTGCCTTGTTACGGTAGCAGCGATGGTGGCCCCATGCCTTCTGGGGTGGAATCTCTGCGGTGACCTTGCCCGTTTGCAGATCGCGCCCGTGGGTGAATCCGGGGTCGACTCCCCGACGCAGATTTCCAATCCACACGACACCGTCGATAACGAATATGTCTCCAGGCGTGTTGTAGTTTTCCGAATAATCCGCGCGCCAAAGCTCGTGCCCATCAGCGAGCGACAGGGTGACGATCTGGGCGCCCTGGCGAAGATCGCCGAGCCCGCTGTTCATGAGCCACTTGCTCCCGGACGCAGGCGGCGACTTGTCGGCTCCGTCCCGTTCCGAACGGTCGAGTGAGAGCACCACTCCGTCGTGGATGACCAGCGTGGGGGCCGACCACGAGTACCGACTTCTGGCAACGGGCCGTTCATGTCGCCACAGTTCCTGGCCACTCGCTGCGTCCAGGCAGACAATGTGCGAGACTGTCTGCAAGCAGACTCTCCCCGCGTCGACGGCCATCGTTGTTGGCATGACTTCGCCCGGGGTCTGGAAACGATGTTCCCACATCGACTTCGCTGATTCGATTCCCGCCGCCACGATCCGCTGTAACCCGTAAATCGGGAAGGCCTTGCGAGGGAGTCGCTGCCAGATCACCAATTCTCGCGATGTTTGGAGGAACTCTCGGTTGATGTCATCTCGGCGTTTATTGTGTTGTGCGGTGACCATGTCATCGGCCAGAACATATAGCGTGTTGCCCTGCAGAAGCAGTTCCCTCGCTCCGAGCGTTCCGGCGATCGTGGCCAGCCGCTTTCCAGTCGCTGCATCGAGGACCGAAACCGGATCTCCGTAGCCGAGTGCGACGTAGAGTCGGTCGTCACCGGCAACCATGCGGCGACCAATTTCGGGCGGGCCGCTGCGAAATCCTCTTAGCCGAGCCTCCCAATTCGTAATCGGACGGTCCCACAGCAACACGCCGCTAAACGCGTCTCGGGCCACCAGTTTCCATTTGGGTGGCAGGTAGACCGAACTGATGGGACCCTCGTCGATGATATAGAAGACACGACCGTTGGCGGTCACCATCCCACTCATGCTGGCCAGATGTTCGTGGCTCCGGGCAAACTCGGGCCCGCAGGTCCACCGAAGGCCTTGCGGAGGACCGACCTCGACATCTTTCGAAACCGCATTGTTCGACGCATCGTGCAGGAAGTGTCCCCACTGGTCAAATTTCGCCGGCCACGGCTTGGTCAACGGGTGGATTCCCGCGGCCGAAGGTTTCAGGGAGACCATGACTCCGCCCGGCGCCAGCACCCGCATGATTTCGTCCCGAGACACGCGGCCCGCATCAGCAGCCAGGATGACCATCTTGACGAGGTTTTCGACGTACGGCAGATCTGTGCCGTTCCATTGAGCCGCGGAGATTGGACCTTGGAGACCTTTCCTGCACAGATAACCTCTTGTTGCTCTTACCTTGTCCGGATCGCGCTGCAGGCAGTGGACCAGGAACGAACCCGACTCGAGAAATTCTGACGCCAGCGTCGGGTCGTCACTGCCGATTACCACGATCAGCCCTCCGCGGACGCCCGTGGCATCCAGGATCTGCCGGGCGTTCTGCGCGGTTGCCTGAGAGAGAAAAGAAAGGGTGAGCCCGACCGCAAGAAGGTTCAATCGTTTCATGATATTTCTCTGCTATCGAGAGATAAACTGATGAAAACTGATCGTACCATGAACGACATGGCGTACAACAGCGTACGACTCAGCCCAGTTGTAGGGTAAGAGATCCACGGACCCGCGGTAACTGCTCGAACCGGGCCGCCGGTGTTTGTCCTATTTGCCGACCCTGCGACTGTCAATATCTTTGCGTCTGTCCATCGCGTTAGACGGGTGGGGTTGTTTCAAGAAACGACCGGCGTGTTTTCATGATCGTGGACATCGGTGCGGCAGGCGGGTATGATCGATGGCTCTCACGATTCGTCGTTTGAATGATGAACGTCTTCTTTTATTTGGAACGCGCGAGATGATTCAGACATGTTGAACGCGACACGAGTGATGTCTTTATTGTTCGCGGTGCTCGGTCCGGGAGACGTTTCTATGGATTCGGCATCGGACTACGTGTCGCGGGGCATGCAGCGATTTCGGGAAAACAAGATCGCAGAGTCAGTCCGAGACTTTCAACGTGCGGCGGAACTGGACGCCCGTATCGAGCCGCATTTGTGGCAGCGCGGGATCAGCTATTACTACCAGAGAGAATTCAAGAAGGGGCGGAAACAGTTCGAAGCACACCAGGCCGTCAATCCTCACGACGTTGAGAACGCAGCCTGGCACTTTCTGTGTGTGGCTGCGGTTGATGGAGTAAAGGCGGCCCGAAAGTCGCTAATCAAAATCGATACGGCACGCGACCACCGACCTCCCATGTCAGAAATCTACGAATACTATTCGGGGCGTGGTTCGGAAAAATCCGTGATCGAGGCGGCCAACAAGGCCGGCACGGAGGTCGCCCGCATGTATGCGCATCTCTATCTTGGCCTCTACGCTGAGGTGGACGGCAACACGGATGACGCTCGCCGTCATCTACGAGTGGCTGCGGAAGCGAAACTCGAGCAACAGTACATGCACGATGTGGCAAAAGTGCATTTGTTGCAAAGGAAGTGGAGCCGTGCCAAGGCTCAACCTGCTGCCTCTCGCCACCGGTGAAACACGTCATCGCGGCAGGCCAGGTGTCCACCGCCCGCGCACTCGCGTTGAGCACCGAACACGCCACGCCGGTCATGATCGTACCACTCCGTCGGACCGGGGCAATTTGCCGAAGGATCAAGGGTATCCGTTCACGGCCGAAGGCCGAGAACGGATACAACGGAGGATACATGCAAT
>CAYNDU010000458.1:0-5203 GCA_964395615.1 uncultured Pirellulaceae bacterium
TTGCATTTCAGCGCCTGATCGATGCCGGCTTTGACTGCATGGCTTGATTCGGGCGATCGTTTTGCGCTCGTGCCGTCGATTCGACCGAGCGCTCCGGACAAAAAATCAATCTCCAGTGCCTGCTGGCCAATCTTCGCGTGCAGTGCTTTGAGCTCTTCGTCGGACAGTTCTTTGCCGCGCTCAGAAGACGAACCGTATCCGAAAGACGCTAGACCACGCCGTAGGCGATCATGGCGTTGGCCACCTTGATAAAACCGGCGACGTTGGCGCCCTTGACGTAGTCCACATGGTCGCTGTCCGGTTCCTCCCCGTATTCTACGCATTTGTCATGGATGCCCCGCATGATCTCACGCAGTAGTTTATCAAGTTCCTCGCGCTTCCAGGTCAGCCGTTCACTGTTCTGGCTCATCTCCAGACCCGAAATGGCGACGCCGCCGGCATTGGCGGCCTTGCTCGGCGCGAACAGCAGTCGTGCGTCGGTGAAGGCCTGGATGCCGTGTTGCTCCGTCGGCATATTGGCACCTTCGGCTAATCCCCGGCAGCCATTGTTGATCAGCGTGTGTGCGTCCGTCGCGCTGATTTCGTTTTGTGTGGCGCACGGAAACGCGAGATCGCAGGGGACCTGCCACGGTCGTTCACCGGCGTGGTATTCAAGCCGGAATTCGCGCGCGAACTCTTCCAGCCGGCCTCGCCGCCGGGTTTTCAACTCGATGATATAGTCAAGCTTGCCGGCGTCCAGACCGTTCTTGTCATAGACGAAGCCGTTCGAGTCCGACAGTGTCACGACCTTAGCGCCGAGCTGAATGAGCTTCTCCGCCGTATAGGTCGCGACGTTCCCGGCACCGGATACCAAGCAGGTTTTGCCTTCCACGCTATCGTTCCGGCGCTGCAGCATGTTCTGCATCATGTACACGGTGCCATAGCCGGTCGCTTCCTTGCGGATCGGGCTGCCGCCGAACTCCAGGCCCTTGCCGGTCAGCACCCCGACAAAGCGGTTCGTGAGGCGCTTCCACTGCCCGAACAGGTAGCCGATCTCGCGGGCGCCGACCCCGATGTCGCCGGCCGGAACATCGATGTCCTCGCCGACGTGGCGGTGCAGTTCCGTCATGAATGACTGGCAAAAACGCATTACCTCGCCATCGGACTTGCCCTTGATGTTGAAGTCGGAACCACCCTTCGCGCCGCCCATTGGCAGGCCCGTCAGGCTGTTCTTGAAAGTCTGCTCGAAGGCCAGGAACTTGAGAATGCTCAGGTTGACGCTCGGGTCGAAGCGCAAACCGCCCTTGTAGGGTCCGATCGAATTATTGTTCTGGACCCGGTAGCCCTTGTTCACGCGGATTTTGCCGTTGTCGTCCTGCCAGCAAACCCGGAAGATGATGATACGATCCGGGACGCAAATACGCCGCAGAATCTGCATCTCGTGGAAGATTTCCTTGTCGGCGATATAGTCGAAGACATTCGATGCAATTTCGTAGACGGCCTGATGGAATTCCGGTTCGTTCGGGTTGTGCCGCTTCAGTCCGGCCATGAATTGTTCGAGATTCACGTGATCGCTCATCGCCATGGGTGCTCTCCGGGTCCGGCTCACTTCGAGTATAACTGCTCGGATGCGCGAAGTTTACAGTTCGCGCGCCAATATCCTGCGCCAATAAATAGTCCCTGAATGGCTGGTTTTTACCGGCATTGGTTACGCTGACGGGCACGATCACGTCCTGAGCCTCCGACCAGGCAACTGGTTCGATCCTGGCCGTGGCGCTGACGTCGGTCGGCGCTTTGGCCAGATACCGGATCTGCATGCCTTTGGGGATCCAGCGCATGCCCCTCGGCGTCGTGGTCTCCATCAGGAGTCCGGCGGCGAGTTCAAACAGATTGCCCATGGCCAGCGCGAGTACGGTGCCGAGGTGATTCTCGACCCGTCGGCGTTTCTTCATCGACACGCGGCAGAGTCCCGGTGCCAACTCATGAAACTGCGGTGAAATCGTGCCGAAATACGACGCCCGTCGGCACACCGTGCGGGTAAACAGCCAGCGCCCGATACGATACGGAGCCAGATGCTCCCAGAGCTTCAGGACCATGGGTCGTTGATCGGATCCACTCATACTCAGGCGCTCCTTTGTGTCATCATCAGGTCATGATATTCGAAAGGATCGTCGTTCTGGGTCTGGGTGGCGTCGGCAGTCTCGTGGCTGCGATGTTGCGTGATCTCGGCGTCACGGTTCGCGGCGTTGACATTCGACAACGCCCGGACACTCCCGAAGGCATCGAGGTACTGGCCCGCGACCTGACCGATGCAACCATGCTCACGGAGGTCATGGCCGATCAGGATGCCGTGATCTCTTGCCTGCCCTATCAGCAGACACTCGACGTGGCCAAGGTGGCACACGCCGCCGGGTTGCATTACTTCGATCCGACCGAAGACGTCCAGACGACCAAAGCGATCCGCAAGCTGGCGGTCGATGCCGAACACGTCATGATTCCACAAAACGGCCTTGCGCCGGGCTTTATCGGTATCCTGGGCGCGGCGATTGCCAAACGGTTCGACGAAGACGGCTTGCGCCACATCCGCCTGCGGGTCGGCTCACTGCCGCAGAACCCGATCGGGCAACTCGGTTATGCGGGCAACTGGTCGCTGCACGGACTCGTACACGAATATATCGCCGATTGCGAAGCGATCGTGAACGGCGAGGCCCGGGTTATTCCGCCGCTGCGCAATCCGGAGATTCTGCGCATCTTCGGTGAAGAATTCGAAGCGTTCACGACATCCGGCGGACTCGGCACGATGGCCGACACATATGCCGGGCGTGTCGAGTCACTGAATTACAAGAGCATTCGCTACGCCGGACATTTAAACTGCATGCGCCTGCTGCTCGAGGAACTGCGTTTCCGGAATATCCCCGATGCGCTCGTGCGCCTGCTCGCCGATGCATTGCCGCCCGACGACCAGGATCGCGTGCTCATACATGCGTCGGTCCAGGGCGTCGCGGACGGACGACTGCAGACGCGGGAAATAGTCGCCGACTACTGGCCGATGGAGATCGCCGGGCGCATCCGCACCGCGATCACGTGGACGACGGCGGCCTCGATCGTCGCCGCCGTCGAACTGGTCAGCGAGCAGCTGTTACCGCAAAAAGGCTTCGTAAAACAGGAAGACATCCCGCTGGACTTGTTCCTGAAGACCTCGACCGGTCAGTTATATGCCGAAAACCATCCGACGCTGGGTCAATGGTATGAAGCGCCCGCAAATGACTAGACAGTGGCTCGAATCGCTCGGCGTCGACCTCAACGGCCGCGATGGCCCGCCGCTCGAAGTTCGCTCGCCGATCGACGGCGCGGTGATCGCGACAGTTAACACCGACACGCCGGCCGCGGCCGATGCCGCGATCGCCCGGGCCATGGATGCCTTTGCCCTCTGGCAGTCGGTGCCCGCGCCACGACGCGGCGAACTGATTCGTCGCCTCGGTCAGGCGCTGCGCAAACACAAGGATGAACTGGCCCGACTCGTGACACTCGAATCCGGCAAGATCCTCGAGGAAGGCCGCGGTGAGGTCCAGGAGATGATCGATATCTGCGACTTCGCCGTCGGCCTGTCGCGGCAACTCTACGGACTGACGATCGCATCGGAACGCCCGCGCCATACGATGACCGAGACCTGGCGGCCGCTCGGCCCGGTCGGCGTCATCAGTGCATTCAATTTCCCGGTCGCGGTCTGGAGCTGGAACTTTGCATTGGCAATCGTATGCGGCGATCCCGTCGTCTGGAAGCCATCAGAGAAAACGCCGCTGACCGCGTTAGCCTGTCAGGCCATATTCACCGAGGCCTGCGGCACACTCGACGATATCCCCGACGGACTCAGCGGCATGCTGATCGGTGGCGCGGATCTCGGACAACGACTCACAGACGATCGGCGGATCGCGCTCGTCAGCGCTACCGGCAGCACCCGCATGGGCGGCATCGTCGGACCGCGGGTCGCCAAACGGTTCGGCAAGAGCCTGCTGGAACTCGGCGGCAACAACGCCGTGATCGTCACCGAGCACGCCGATCTGGATCTGGCTGTTCCGGCGATTGTATTTGGCGCGGTCGGCACGGCCGGCCAGCGCTGCACGTCGACGCGCCGGCTCATCGTTCACGTTAGCAAGATCGATGATTTATGTGTCCGGCTCCAGGCGACCTACGACACGATCGCCGCGACGCGACTCGGCAATCCACTCGAGCCCGATACTCTCGTCGGCCCGCTGATCGATTGCGATGCATTTGTGACGATGCAAAAGGCACTGGAGTCGGCGCGTGATCAAAAGGGCACGGTGCTGACGGGTGGTTTGCGTGTTTGCGAAGACCTCGGTGCCGATGCCTGGTACGTGCAACCCGCACTGGTCAGGGTCGCCGAACAGATTGCCGTCGTGCACGAAGAAACCTTTGCGCCGATCCTCTACGTCATACCGTACGATACGCTCGAACTCGCTCTAGATCTTCACAACGCGGTTCGCCAGGGCCTGTCATCGGCAATCTTCACGACCGATCTTCGTGAAGCCGACTACTTCAAGTCTCGCAGCGACTGCGGTATTGCCAATGTCAACATCGGTACGAGCGGTGCCGAGATAGGCGGCGCGTTCGGCGGCGAGAAAGAAACCGGCGGCGGCCGCGAATCCGGCTCTGATGCCTGGAAGGCCTATATGCGCCGCCAGACCAGTACGACTTACTGGGGCACCGAGAATCCGGGCCTGGCGCAAGGCATAACGTTTGAATAGGGGAGACCCCACACTTCCATCGGCACTGAGCGTTTTCACTTCTGAGTTCGAAATGGGATCAGGTGGTTCCCGCTCGCTATTGCCACCAGAAAAACTGGTTTGGAAATTGTTCTGACATCTGTCAGCAACCTTCCGGTTGATGATTAAGACTGCATTTTCCCGGTGTATGCATTACCTGG
Organism: uncultured Pirellulaceae bacterium; assembly: GCA_964395615.1. Lineage (GTDB taxonomy): Bacteria > Planctomycetota > Planctomycetia > Pirellulales > Pirellulaceae > CAYNDU01. The sequence continues at coordinate 4,925 of CAYNDU010000458.1, forward strand.
GGCGTTATTACGTGCGCTATTTCAATTATCGACATCGTCGAACCGGCCAACGCCATCTCAAACGCGGGCCCAGACTAACCAAACCCGACCGTTCGCCGCAATGATTTTCGGCTGATTTTTACTCTGACCCTATTTATTCGCGCGGCTAAGGTGTGCCTGCATTGAAGATTCAGCGGTCATCAGGAAGATACTGGACCATCTGCAGGAGAAATTGCCGCTGGATTCAGGGATACAGATCGCCAATCCACGTGCACCGCCACAAGCCAGCCTGTTCGGCTA
>CAYNDU010000459.1:0-5195 GCA_964395615.1 uncultured Pirellulaceae bacterium
TTGCACTGGCGAGGTTTGCGCTGGTGATGTTCTGTCAGTCGATCCCGTGGCCCGGCCAGGGGATCGGAACAGCCAATTCAAATGGGGAACCTTGAAGGAGAACGGCAAATGAAGGGCGAAAAAATAATCGGTATTGATCTGGGAACCACCAACTCGGTCGTCGCCGTTGTCGAAGGCGGCGAGTCGAAGGTGATTGCGAATAGCGAGGGGAACCGCCTGACACCGAGTGTCGTGGCATTCACGGGCAAGGGCGAATTAGTTGGCGAGCCGGCCAAACGCCAGGCGGTTACCAATTCCCAGCGGACCATCTATTCGATCAAACGATTCATGGGACGCCTCCACCGTGAGGTGACGAGTGAAGAGAAGATGGTGCCTTATTCGGTTGTGGGGAGTCCGGACGAGTGCGTCAAGGTAGACATCGACGGTCGGGCGTACACACCGCAGGAGATCTCGGCAAAGACCTTGAGCAAGCTCAAGGAGGCGGCCGAGTCTTACTTGGGTCACAAGGTGAACAAGGCGGTCATCACGGTCCCGGCCTATTTCAATGACGGCCAACGAAAGGCGACAAGGGACGCCGGTCAGATTGCAGGGCTGGAAGTGGCTCGAATCATCAACGAGCCAACTGCCGCCGCGATGGCGTATGGGTTGGACAAGCAGCGTGACGAAAAAATTGTCGTCTTCGACCTGGGTGGCGGGACCTTTGACGTGTCGGTGCTGGAAGTCAGCGGTACGGGCGATGGCCAGGAGGCTCGGGTCTTTCAGGTTTTATCCACAAGCGGTGACACTCACCTGGGGGGCGACGATTTTGACGAGGCTCTGATTCGGTACGTGGCCGACGAGTTTCAGCGAGAGCAAGGCATCGATTTGCGAGAGGACCCGATGGCCTTGCAGCGATTGCTGGAGGCGTGCGAAAAGGCTAAGAAAGAACTCTCCAGCATGCCGCAGACGGATCTGAATCTGCCGTTCATTACGGCCGATGCAACGGGTCCGAAACACTTACAGTTGACAATCACTCGGTCGAAATTCGAAGAACTGATTGACACGTTCATCGACCGGCTGAAGAAACCGATCGAGCAGGCGTTAGCCGATTCGCAACTCAAGACGTCGGACATTGACGAGGTGGTTCTGGTCGGCGGTTCGACGCGTATCCCGCGGGTTCAGAAGCTGGTCACGGAGATCTTTGGTCAGGAGCCGCACAAGGGAGTGAATCCTGATGAAGTGGTCGCCATCGGCGCCGCCGTGCAGGCCAGTGTGCTGGCCGGTGAACGCGACGACGTGCTGCTCTTGGATGTCACGCCATTATCGCTCGGCATCGAGACCGAAGGTGGGATCTTCACGAAGCTGGTGGAGCGCAACACGACGATCCCCGCCGAGAAGAAGAACACGTTCAGCACGGCCGAGGACAGTCAGGCGGCGGTCACGGTGATGGTCTATCAGGGAGAACGACCGATGGCGCGCGACAATCGACTGCTCGGCCAGTTCAATCTTGAGGGCATCGAACCGGCCCCACGTGGGACACCGCAGATCGAAGTCCGATTCGACCTCGATGCCAATGGTATTCTGAACGTGTCCGCCCGAGATGCGAATAGCGCGAAGGAAGCTTCCGTGCGGATTGAGCAGTCGTCCGGCCTGACGGATGACGAGATTCAGCGGATGCAGCGGGAGGCCCAGTCACACGTCGAGGACGACAAGCGTCGCCGGGACGTGGCCGAAGCAAGGAATCAGGCGGAACATACGTGCTACCAGCTCGAAAAAACCCTGCAGGAGCACGCGGAACAACTGACCGATTCCGACCGGCAGCCGCTGGTCCGGGCGATGGAACGGGTTCGAACGGCGGCCAAAGGCGAGGACATTCACGCGATCAAGTCGGCGCTTGCCGATTTGGACCAGGCCTCCCAGGCGCTAAGTCGAATGCTGTACTCGCAGGCTGGCCCGACTCCCGATTCGGCCTCTTGCTGTGGCAACTCGACCGACGGCAGCTGCCAGGGCGACAACACGTGCCAGGCGAGCGGTGATGACGTCATCGACGCCGAGTACGAGTTGAAGAGCTGATTGGCTGGGAAAGAGGCCGATCGCGATAGTGAGTGGACCCGGCCTTCCATCGGTCCCACGTCCCATGGAACTTTGCGCGACGCGCGAGCGACTATCGACTCGCGCGCACGTCGCGCGTAGGGGGCGCGTTGTTTCCGCCGAGCATCGAAATCGTTATGATTTGTGCTGCTATCCCGGTGGAATGGAAGACGAACCAACCGGCCCGACCACAAGGTCACGGGCCACGGAGAATATGTCATGGCCTTCCGGCTCGACAAACTGACCATTAAAGCACAACAGGGCCTTCAGGATGCCCAGCAACTGGCGAGTGAAGCAGGGCACCCGGATATCGACACTCTGCATCTCCTGGCGGCCTTGTTGAAGGATGGTGAGGGAATTGTCTCTCCGCTTCTGCAGAAGATCGGCTCCGACCAGGGACAGTTGCAGACGATGATCGAGTCGGAATTGAGTCGATTCCCAAAGGTCTCGGGAGACACCGATCCTCAACCGGGTCGCGATCTGGCACAGGTGCTGGAGCGTTCGGCCACCGAGGCCGAAGCGATGAAGGACGAATTTGTTTCGACCGAACATCTGCTGCTGGCGCTGAGTAAAGTCGGTGCCAAGGCGCAGCGACTGTTACAACTGAACGGGATCCGCGATGAAGATATTCTGTCCGCGCTGGCCGAGATACGGGGGAGTCATCGCGTAACCGATCAGACGCCGGAGGACAAATTCCAGGCCCTTGAACGGTACGGTATCGACCTGGTCGCTCAAGCCGAACAGGGAAAGCTCGACCCGGTCATTGGCCGTGACCAGGAGATTCGTCGAGTCGTTCAGGTTCTCTCGCGCCGCACCAAGAACAACCCGGTGTTGATCGGCGAGCCTGGAGTTGGCAAGACGGCCATTGTTGAAGGACTTGCTTCTCGCATTGTTCAGGGCGATGTGCCTGAGAGCCTGAAGAACAAGCGGGTGGTTGCCCTGGATATGGGTGCCCTGATCGCGGGAGCCAAGTTTCGCGGAGAATTCGAGGACCGGTTGAAAGCCGTGCTGCGCGAAGTAACCGATGCCGCCGGACGCGTCGTGCTGTTTATTGACGAACTTCATACTGTTGTTGGGGCGGGAGCCGCGGAAGGTGCGTCCGACGCAGCACAGTTGCTCAAGCCGGCACTTGCCCGAGGTGAACTCCGTTGCATCGGAGCCACCACTCTTGACGAATATCGGCAATACGTCGAAAAGGACAAGGCGCTCGAACGCCGCTTCCAGCCCGTTTACGTCGGCGAGCCGAACGTCGAGGACACGATATCCATTCTCCGAGGACTCAAGCCCCGTTACGAGACGCACCACGGAGTGAAGATCAAGGATTCGGCCCTGGTGTCGGCTGCGAAACTGTCCCGACGGTATATCAGTGACCGCTTCCTCCCTGACAAAGCGATTGACCTGGTCGATGAAGCCGCCAGTCGCGTCGCGATGGAATTGTCGAGTGTTCCCACGGAAATCGATGAAGTGCAACGCCGGCTTCGCCAGCTGGAACTGGCCGCTCGACAGTTGGCCGAAGAGACCGAGGAGTCGGCCCAGTCCCGACTCGGGGAAATCGAGCAGGAAATCGGCGATGCCAAGCGGATGTTGGCCAGCTTGAGAGAACAGTGGGAGAGCGAAAAAGTCGGTCTCGGTGATGTCAAGCATGTCCGGCAGGAACTTCAACAGGTCCAACTTGCATTCGCAAAACTCGACTCGGCGATCAAGGAAAAACAGTCCTCCGGGCGACCCGTTGATGAAGCGGAATACCAGGAACTGTACGAGCTTGACTCGCGACTCAGACAGCTCGAGCACCGGATCGAGCAGGAGGAGGCCGAGGCCGACGATCGATCGGGCGACGGCCAGGACAGCAGCCGACAGGAAGAGAAACGGCTCTTGCGCCAAGAGGTAACCGAACGGGAGGTGGCCGAAGTCGTCAGCGCCTGGACGGGAATCCCGGTCACCCGGATGGTGGAAACCGAACGCGAAAAGCTGTTACGACTCGAAGATCGTTTGCATGAACGTGTGGTCGGTCAGGACGAGGCCGTGCAGGCTGTGTCGAATGCCGTGCGCCGAAGTCGCAGCGGGATGCAGGATCCCCAAAGACCGATCGGGTCGTTCATTTTTCTGGGTCCGACGGGAGTCGGGAAGACGGAGTTGTGCAAGGCGCTGGCCGAGGTGCTTTTCGATGACCAAAACGCCATGGTCCGTATCGATATGAGTGAGTTCATGGAGAAACACTCGGTCAGCCGGCTGATCGGCGCCCCACCCGGGTATATCGGCTACGAAGAAGGAGGGAAATTGACCGAAGCCGTGCGCCGTCGTCCCTACTGTGTCGTGCTGCTCGACGAAATCGAAAAAGCTCATGCCGACGTGTTCAATATTCTCTTGCAGGTACTCGATGACGGTCGATTGACGGATAACCATGGGCGCACCGTGGACTTTACCAACACGATCATTGTGATGACCAGCAATATTGGAAGCCAGGCCATCCACCAGATCACCGAAGAGGGCGGTTCGGATTCGGACATTCACGGAGCCGTAATGCAGATCTTGCAGCAGCGAGTGCTGCCCGAGTTTCTTAACCGAATTGACGAGACGATTGTCTTTCATTCGCTCGAACGCGAGCAGATACGAGAAATCGTCGACCTGCAGGTTGCCCACCTCGAACGCCTTCTCGGCGCGCAGGACCTTGACATCGTCATTTCCGACGCTGCCCGCCAGGCGATTGCCGATCAAGGGTACGATCCGCTGTACGGCGCACGACCTTTGAAACGAGTCATCCAGCAACGGATGCAGAATCCGCTGGCCGGGCAGATCCTGGAAGGACGTTTTTCGAGCGGCGATTGTATTCGCGTTGACTACGTCGATGGCGAGTTTCAATTCGCTTGCGGCACGCCCTCAGAAGAGCCCAAAAAGTCCAGGGTCTGATAGCCGCGTGCCGCTGTCAAACGCACGCGTGGTTCGCGCCCGAAACCGCGCCCCGGCGCGGTCAGGGTACCGACCAGATTCGTGTAATAATGCATCGTAAGCTCTCCCCGATCGCGCCTCGATGAGCGGCGTTGAGGGCTCCCGCTTCGATTGATGGGTTGCTCCAGTTGAGGGGCGATGGAGTTAGCGAGATCCCGAGCGGTTGGATAGTAGACTGA
>CAYNDU010000460.1:0-5184 GCA_964395615.1 uncultured Pirellulaceae bacterium
ATCCGCTGAGAGCGCGAGGAGGTGTCTCGGATCGACCGGGTAGTCTACCGCGGATCCCGCCCACGGGTCGTGCGTGACCGTCCCCCCGCCGTCGATCACCGTGTCGCCCCCCCGCAGATCCAGCCGCAGCCCCCCCGCGGGTGAGAAGGAGACTCCCGGTAGCATTGTGGACCAAGACCGGGATAGCGTCCGGGCTCGTCTTCCGGGGCATTTTCACCGGGCCAGGCGTTACCCGTCGGTCTACGCGCCCGCCGTGTCCCCGACTCTCCAGGCTCGCGGTACGTTTTCCACTCCTCTTGGTCTCAAGCGGTTGGTGCGATGGAAATCGAGCGACGGATTTCGTCAGTCTTGAACCCGAGCGCCATGGGGCGACGAACGCCCGGGAGAATGACAACGTCGTAAAGCTCGCGCACGAGCCCGTCGATCCACAGCCAGTGGACGAGATCGCCCGTCGCAAGATCGATAATCGCCAGCCCGCAGCGTGCAGTTGCATTTCGTGAAGCCAGCTCTTCATCCAACGGAAGGCCTTGAAAAGTCCGATTCTCTCGGCAGGTTGACAACCCAACAACGGCAAAGCGATCGGTAAAGGCCAATCCACGCGCGTAGCCCGGGCAGAATGTAACTGGGTGAAATTGACCGGTCTCCAACGAGACATGCCCTAAATGACCGCTGCCCGATTCCAGTAGCCAGAGTTTCTGATCGTGCCAACGTGGTGAATGGGGCATCGCCAGGCCGTCGCTGATGAGCGCGCCCGTTTCGACGTTCCAGACGCACCCGCCGGTCGACCGATGTTCGCGCCATCCGTCTGCCGAGTCGGTTTGGGCGATCGCCGTTACAAAACCAGGGGCTCCGTCCCGCATAGCCAGACCATTCAAATGGCAACGGTCTTCGGCTGCCAGCCGGCTGATAAAGGGCGGTTTCCAGATCGGGGAAAAACTGTGTCGATGGCTCGGCAGAGCCAGGCAACTGAACAGCGTGTTGGCAAACACAGGTTGTCCCGAAGCGTCAACGGAAATGTCATGAACGTCCAGGTCGCCCGTTACAAAACTCATTTGCGGCACGTACATTCGGTCGTATCCGTCAACGACCTGTTCCTGAGCGAACATGTTTTCGAAACGCCACAGTTGGTACAACGTGCTCATCCACATGGTCTGACCGTCGGACCAGAGTCCAAGGCATCGACTAAAGGTGCGCTCGAAAACCGATAGCCGACCCTCGTTCCCCACTCCGATCAAGAACAGCTTTCCGGTCTGGTAGGTGGTGAAGGCCAACGAGACGCTGTGTTGATCGAGCCAGCTGGCGAATTGGCGGGAAGCCGTCAGCTGAAAGGGCAGCGTGTCTGTCATAGGAACCTCGATCGACGATGGCGTGGAGAGGTCTGGCTCCAACCGAATAGAGGCCGACCGGACCGATCGGCGCGTAGATCAACATAATCGATGGCCGCCTGCCGGCTCAAGGCCGAACGAATATGATTGCGACAGATACTCCCAATACGCGTGACGTACTGCTCCTCCGAGCGGGAAGTTTCAGCGTCAGTGCGACTGGCGTCGACCTGCCATCGCGGTGCGAAAGGCGATCGCCCGTCGGGGGCAGATCAGCGTTCGTCGCACGGCTACCCTGTTTCTGAGTTCCCGCAATTCCGGTAGAACAAGAGGAGTGGACGTGGCGCGCGTTCCCGATCGCGCCGTGACTCGACCGAATTAGCGAGGAGTCGGCAGGTGGAATCAGAGGCGTATGAAAAACTGGGCGCGTTCTATCTGGGCCGAGAGCATGATCTTGCGAACCGAGAAACATCGGCGCACGACCTGCTCTATGATGCTAAAGACCTGACGACTCATGCGCTTTGCGTCGGAATGACCGGAAGTGGCAAGACGGGGCTATGCCTGTCGTTACTCGAAGAAGCGGCCATCGACGGGATCCCGGCAATCGCGGTGGATCCGAAGGGCGATCTGGGAAACTTGCTGCTCACGTTTCCTGATCTGCAGCCGTCGGATTTTGAACCGTGGGTCGATGCATCCGAGGCGGAACGCCAGGGACTGGAAGTGGCGGATTATGCTGAAAAGGTTGCTAAACGGTGGAGGAGCGGCCTTGCCTCTTGGGGGCAGGACGGTGAGCGAATTCGGCGCTTGCGCGATGCCGTCGACATGGCCATTTACACTCCCGGAAGCACGGCCGGTTTGTCGCTCACCGTTTTGCGGTCGTTTGATGTACCGCCCGAAAGCGTGCTGAACGACGCGGACGCATTTCGCGATCGAGTGGCCTCGGCCGCTTCCGGATTGTTGTCCCTGATCGGTGTGGATATTGATCCGGTTCAGAGTCGCGAGTTTATTCTCGTCTCCAACCTGTTGCAACACGCCTGGCAATCGGGCCGCGATATGGACGTGGCGACCCTGATTCAACAGATTCAGGCACCTCCGATCGTACGTATCGGAGTCATGGAAATGGACACGTTCTATCCTGCCAAGGATCGTATGTCCCTGGCCATGACGCTGAACAGCCTGCTGGCATCGCCTTCGTTTGCCGGATGGTTGGACGGCGAGCCTTTGGACATCAAGCGTCTTCTTTATACGCCGGAAGGAAAGCCGCGTATTTCTGTCCTCTCGATCGCCCATCTTTCCGATGCCGAGCGAATGTTCTTTCTGACCATTCTGCTCAATGAACTGCTGACCTGGGTACGAGACCAGCCTGGCACGCCCAGTTTGCGGGCTCTGTTCTACATGGATGAGGTCTTTGGCTACTTCCCGCCCGTGGCCAACCCGCCATCCAAGAAACCGATGCTCACACTGCTCAAACAGGCTCGCGCCTATGGACTGGGCCTGGTGCTGGCGACGCAGAACCCCGTCGATCTGGATTACAAAGGATTGTCCAATTGCGGTACCTGGTTCCTGGGGCGTCTACAGACCGAGCGTGACAAAGCGCGACTGCTCGACGGATTGGAGGGCGCGTCCGTAAAGGCGGGAAGCCAATTCGACCGCCGACAGATGGATCAGACGTTGTCGGCGCTCGGCAGCCGAGTCTTTCTGATGAATAATGTCCATGATGATCGGCCGGTCGTCTTCCATACGCGTTGGGTGATGTCCTATCTGCGTGGACCACTGACCCGCGATCAGATTCGCACCCTGATGGCCGATCGCCGCGGCGAGGTGGCGAAGCTCGAAGAGCCGCAATCGCCTGAGGTTCTTCCGGTCAATCGTCCTCCGGTGCCGGAGCCGGTCGAGTCACGAACACGCTCGAAAACGAAACGATCACCTGCCGGTGTGGCGGAGGGGACGGTGCCTCCAAATATCCAGCAACGGATGCTGGTCGCCCGGCGTCATTGTCCCAAGGACCATCGAGTGGTCTTTCATCCGGCGTTATCGGCCGATTGCCGTTTGCATTACATCCGAGTGTCGCACAAGGTGGACACCTGGCTCGAACGACTGGTGGTGCAACCCGTCCGTGGAGTTCTTCCGGAACCGGTTTGGGACGGCTCCCGTCTGTTGCTTCCTCGGCAATGGACGGTGACCGATGGAATTCGATCGGAAATTGAGCACGGACTCGTCTGCTCGCCCTTGACCCGCGCCCGTAATTATCGGTCGTGGCGGCGACAGTTGGTTGACTATCTTTATCGATCGCAGCCGATGACGGTCTGGCGGTGCGCCGAATTGAAGCTCTTTTCGCGTCCGGAAGAAGCCGAGGATGATTTTCGCATTCGCCTGTCCCAGGCGGCGCACGAGGCTCGTGACGAACAAGTCACGAAGTTGCGGGATCGCTATTCTGATCAAGTGGCTCGACTGGATGATCAAATCCGTGCCGCCGAGGCCCGCGTGGAACGCGAGGCGTCCGAGTACCGGCACCAGAGCGTGGACACGGTGGTTTCGGTGGGCGCTTCGATCTTCGGCGCGTTGTTCGGTCGCAAAGTGCTCAGTCGCACGAACATCGGGCGCGCCTCGTCAGGGGCCCGTAAAGCGGGACGTGTGGCGAGAGAACGATCCGATGTGACGCGCGCGCGAAAAAGTCTGGCCCAACTGAGTGCGAAACGAAAGAAGCTATCCGATCGCATTGAACGGGATCTGTCACGCGTTCGAAACGTACCACGACCCGACAGCTGGACGCTCGAGCCACTGGCCCTCAAACCGCGCAAATCGGAAATGGTGGTCCAACCGGTCTCTGTGCTCTGGATGCCCTGGTTCGTCGACGAACAGGGCCAGGCAGTTCCCGGCTTCTGATAGCCTCCCGTTCGGTCGCACGCTGCGAGGTTCCTCCTCGCCCTACTCACTGGCTGCGTTACGATGCCGTCATGGAGCCGCATAGTGAGCTATGGTTTATATTGGCGGCCCGTTGTCTTTCTGGCGTATTTTGCTCATGAGCCTCTCTTCGGTTACCCTGACAGCGCTATCCGGCTTATCGGCCGCGGAGACCATGTTGGGAACCGCTGCCGACAACCTGGCAAACTCAGCTACAACCGGCTTCAAGCAATCTCGTGTCGAATTGGCGACGGCGGGCCCGCTCTCAAGCTCCGGTGGGCCATCTGTCGGCAGCGGAGTTCAGGTGTCCGGTATCTCTGCCGACGCATCACAGGGAACGCTGCTTCCTTCCGACGGGGCGCTCAATATGGCCATCGAGGGCGACGGGTATTTCTTGCTCGAAGGCCCGGACGGCGAAACGTGGTACACGCGTGATGGAAGTTTTCATCTCAACGCCGATCGACAGTTGGTCTCGTCGACCGGTGAACGTGTGCTCGGTTGGCAACCAGGATCGAACCTGTTTGCCGATGAATATCAACCATTGTTCATTGTCGGTGGTGATACGACGAATGGGTCGTTGTCGGACGCAGGGCAGACGGTCGACGCGATTCAAGTGACGCCAAACGGCCGAATCTATGGCCATACCGAGACCGGCAAGCAGGTGGAGCTCGGCCGAGTTCGCCTTGCCCGTTTCAACAACGCCAGTGGCCTCTACTCCGAAGGGGCCAGCCGATTTTCGGCTACCGGCAGTTCCGGTCCCGCGATCACCGGCGATGCCGGGAGTTCCGGTTTGGGATACGTCCGATTCGGCGCGCTGGAGGCGTCGAATGTGGACGTGGCAGAGAATCTCGTCTCGCTGGCCCGCGCGTCCACGATGTATCGGGCGAACTTGCACGTGTTCTCGACCGCCGATCGATTGATGGAGAGTCTCTTGAATATGCGCCGGTGAAGGGGCGCC
>CAYNDU010000461.1:0-5174 GCA_964395615.1 uncultured Pirellulaceae bacterium
GTACACGCACCCCCGTACCTACGGGCAGCCTTGCCCGTAGGAGACGGACTCTCCCCACGTGCGGCCGCTGGACACACCATTCAACCTCCGCCTCGCGGGATGGTCCGCCGTTGCGATGCGCCCACCACGGGCAAAGCTGCCCGTGGCAACGAAGCGGGTAGGCGGACCTGTGCGCCGGTGCACAGGCATGCAATTGCTTGCCAGGCTGCACCGCCACTCGTATACTTGCGAGATTCCCACGGACGTGCATGACCGAGGAGTTCCGAGTACGTTGGTGGGACGAGCCCGGCGTCGCCGGGCTTTTTGTCCCGGTCGTTTCCCGCGGAAGCTAACATTGCCATCAATTTCAGGAGAGGGTTCATGCGCAGCAGGGTCGTTCCAAGTCGTTTGAGTGTCCTGTTCTGCGTGTTATTCGCCACGACGACCGGGCTGTCCGACGCGCGTGCCAAGGACAAGACGCCTCCGCCGAACGCGGACACGAAATCACGGATTGACCAACGGCGCGAAGAGCTTGCGCAGGAGACTGAGCTTCTGCGACTATTCGCCGAGACGCTCGAGCAAATCCAAGCGAACTACGTCGACGAGGGGTTAAGCGAGAAGGAGCTGATCGAAGCGGCCATTCAGGGGATGATGTCGAAGCTCGATCCGTATTCCAATTACATTCGGCAGGACGACGTCGAGCAATTCCGTCGGGGGATGGAGCCCTACGCGGGAATCGGCGTCGAGGTAACCCAACGGGGCGGCACCATTCAGATCGTGCGCGCCTTTCTCAACTACTCAGCATGGAAAGCCGGCCTTCGGGCGGGCGACCAGATCACAAAAATTGGGGACCGCGAGACCAAAGACCTGTCACTCACCGAGGCCGTCAAACTAATGTCCGGGAAGCCCGGTTCCAAGGTGACGATTACCGTTTTGCACGCAGCCACTCGCCGCACCGACGCCATGGAACTGACCCGTGAAGTCACGCGCCGCCCAATGGTCGTCGGCTTTGATCGCGAAAAGGATGGTTCGTGGAACTACTTCTTCGACCGAGACAACAAGTTAGCCTACGCGCGAATTAGTACGTTTGGTCGAGGAACGGGCGACGCGCTGCGTCAGGTCCTTGGGCAGTTGGACAAGCAGAAGTTCCGGGGACTGGTGATCGACTTACGCTTCAACCCTGGTGGGTTATTGACCGAGGCGATCGCCGTTTGTGATCAGTTTGTGGCGGAGGGCAAGATCGTCAGCACCAAGGGACGTACGGTCCCGTCCCAGACCTGGACGGCTCACAAGTCCGGCACGTTGGTTGCAAAGGATTTCCCGATTGCCGTGCTGGTCAACCGGTACAGTGCCAGCGCGGCTGAAATCGTATCGGCCTGTCTTCAGGACCACGAAGTGGCTCTGGTGATCGGTGAACGGACCTGGGGGAAGGGCAGTGTGCAGAATGTGATTTCGCTCGACCGTGGGAAAAGTGCCATGAAGTTGACGACGGCGACCTACCTGCGGCCGAGCGGCAAGAACATTCACCGGCTACCTGGCGCTTCGCCCGAGGAGGACTGGGGCGTCCGGCCCGACGATTCGTACGAGCTACGATTGCCGATGCGGGAAATGGTCCTGCTTGGCCGTCACCTGCAGGAAGAGGAGAATTTCTCGGCTGCGGACGATGCCAACCAAGCCCCATTCGAGGACCGTCAACTCGACATGGCACGCAACTACCTGCTGGCCGAACTCGGCGTTCCGCCCAAGTCGCCACCAAAGGAGGCTCAGGAGCCGGCGACCAGCGATCCATCGCCTGCGAAGTCCAAGAAAGAGGACCATTCCAAGCCTGAGAAGAAGAAGCCTGAGAAGAAGAAAGAACGCACTTGATCCGTTCGAAGACTCAACCGTCACCCCCAGTAAGAGGGCCCTTGGGCAGATGCTGATCTTGACGCTCGAATCAACGTGTGACGAGACGGCGGCCGCTCTGGTCACGGATTCACTCGATGTCAAATCGTCGGTCGTGGCCACTCAGGAGCCCTTGCATCGACAGTATCGGGGCGTTGTTCCGGAGATAGCCGCAAGAGCGCATGTGGAGCGGATGTTGCCGGTTATTGACCGCGCGTTGCGCAAGGCGGATGCACGCTTGGAAGACATTGACGCCGTGGCCGTCGCGACTCGACCTGGGCTGGCTGGATCACTGGTAGTCGGTTTGATCGCGGCCAAGACACTGTGCGTTGCGTTGGGGAAACCGCTGATCGGAATCAACCACCTGCACGCGCACATCTACGCCTGCCGCATCGCCAGCGGAGAAGACGTCTTTCCCTGCATCGGTTTGATTGTCAGTGGCGGACACACGAGCCTATACCATTGTGCGAGCCCGACCGAATTCGCGGTTCTGGGCGGAACGGTTGACGATGCGGCGGGAGAGGCTTTCGACAAGGTCGCTTCGATGCTGGACCTGGGGTATCCGGGCGGGCCGGCGATCGGGCAAGCTTCCCTGGACGGCGACCCCGGGGCCTACGGTTTTCCACGGCCCATGGTCAAGGACGCGCATTCGCTCGACTACAGCTTCAGCGGCCTGAAAACGGCCGTGCGTTACGCGATCACGGGCAAAGGGAAGCGGGACCCCGCCGAGGTCAGTCTATCGGCTCGGCAAGTAGCGGACCTGGCAGCCAGTTTTCAACGAGCGGTCGTCGATTGCCTGGTCATCAAGACGGTTCGGGCGATCCAAGTCAGCGGGCTGAAGACGCTCTGCGTTGGCGGTGGCGTGGCGGCCAATCGTCTCCTTCGTGCCGAGCTGCGGCAGGCGACTGAGCCACTTGGTGTTGCGCTTCACCTGGCTCCGTTCGAACTTTGTACGGACAACGCAGTCATGGGCGCGATTGCCGTTGAGCGTTTGCGAGCCGGCCAAGCCGACGACCTCGACCTCGACATTCAACCGGGTCTGGTCCGTCACGGTCGGCGAACAACGTGACGTGGCAATTGAGTGCTGCTCGACGGCTGGTCAAAAGTCGTACCACATACCGATGCCGGTCTGTGTCTCGAAGTCCCTGAAGAAGGAACGCTGGCTGCTCATCCCGTTGTAGTAGTAAAACCCTAACCGCAATAGGTGTCGGTGCTGATCGCTCATCCAGGCCCAACCAACTTGCACGACAAAATTGCCGCTGTAGTTGAGCGACTGACGCAGGTGGCCGTTGACGGCGGCGAACGGGGCGCCGTGAAAACCGGTCGGTGAGGTCGGTGCCCATTCGGCTCCTGCCTGGAACTCCCACGGTTCACTGAACTCCGAGTGAAAGGCCCATCCCGCCTCGGCATAAAGCCGAAGCGTGTCGGTGGTGTAGATCGAGTAGCCCAGGACGATCGCATCACGCGACCAGTTGAGTCGATTGAAACCGGGATTTGACAGCAGGAATTCGTCGCCCAAGTGTGAACTCATATGATAGTAGGCCAGTTTGATTTGTTGCCGACCGAAACCGAACGTCAGTGGCACTCCGGCTCGATAATCGGTCGCCCGCACGTTCACGTCGCTTTCGACGTCCAATCGAACTTGAGCGGCCGCTTCCACGTCGAGCTGAACGCCTGACGGAAAGCGGGAGTCTTGATCTCCATAGCGGACCAGTCCGGCTCTGCCACCGAGCGTCCCTCCCCACAGCCACCCGTCGTGGCTTGCGTAGAAGACGGTTGAGGCGAGTCGGGGTTCCTTGGATCCGGCCAGATAGGACTTGTAGATGATATCGTTAGGCAGCAACTGCCAGCGAAACGCCGGCGAGCGTGAATGCCCGGTCGCGTTGCCGTCAAGGTAGGCGTCGAGGTCCAAATAGGGTTGAGCGAGAACAGCCGGGTATCCGATTTGGCCGTTAGGGTCGTTGGCACTCGGGGACGGTGAACTCGCCGGCTGCCCACCATTGGAGGCAAAAACGGTCTGGCCAGGAGTCGGCTGAGGATAGGTCCTGGCCGCAGTCTGGGCCAGCGCGCGCGGGAACCATCGACCGGCACCATTGGCGGCCAATAACACGCTGATGATCACTAGCACACGACGCATTGTCGTTCGGCTCCAAGTCCTGTCGCACGAAATCCCATCAGGCGGCACCTCGGGTCGTGGGCCGGGGCAACCGGTTTTGGTACTGGGGCGGCCAAGTGTAGCGGCAGGGGCGACCGTGCGAAAGGTCGGTTGAAGGGCGTGGTATATTTGTCGAGTGAGGCAGTTTACGAAAGGGCCGTCGAGTGTACGACGGAGCACACTCGGCAGGAATCTGTCCTAAAACCGGCCTATACACTACTATCGGCAGAAACGTTTTGACCGATTAAGCCGGAAGTGAGCAACCTACCCATTTCTGGGGAAAACCCAACGTGGAACGTGGCGATTCGACCAGTTCGGCTCGACAAATCGCTCTGAAAGAAACCCTCGATGGAATCATCGGACGTGTTGATCATCGGTGGAGGAATTGTCGGGTTGGCCACGGGTTACGAGTTCACGCGACGATTTCCCAAGCGCACGGTCCGCATCCTCGAGAAAGAAGCCGACTTGGCCCTGCACCAGACGGGCCGCAATTCGGGGGTGATCCACTCGGGAATCTACTACAAGCCAGGTTCGTTGAAAGCGAGCAATTGTCGCGAGGGAAAGGCTGCGTTGGAGCGATTCTGCCGACAGCATGAAATCCCGTTTCAAACGTGCGGCAAGATCATCGTGGCCGTCGATGACAAGCAGTTGCCGGCCCTTGACCGAATTCATCAACGGGGGCTGGCCAATGGCGTCTCTTGCCGCAGGATCACTCAGGAGCAACTCCACGAACGGGAACCCCATGCACATGGCGTAGGCGCGATTCACGTGCCGTCGACGGGAATCGTATCGTTTCGACAAGTCAGTTTGCAGATGGCCGAAGAGGTGCGGCAAAGGGGTGGCGACATCCGCCTCGAATGTCGAGCGTTGAAGATCCGGTCCAGTGAACAGCCGATCGTCGTGGAAACGACGCGGGGCACCTTCGGCACACGGACACTGGTCAACTGTGGCGGTCTGTTCAGTGACCGAATCACGGCGAAAACCGGCTTGACGCCCGCCGCTCGGATCATTCCGTTTCGCGGCGAGTACTATGAACTTCGTCCGGCGTCGCAGCACCTGTGTCGACATCTGATCTATCCGGTTGCGGACCCAAAACTGCCCTTCCTGGGCGTTCATTTCACGACGATGATCGGCGGGGGGCGTGAGTAGAGTAGTT
>CAYNDU010000462.1:0-5154 GCA_964395615.1 uncultured Pirellulaceae bacterium
CAAAACGTGCCGGACCGGCACGACAGAATCTCCGGCGGATGCGACGCGAAGGGCCGTTTCATGTGGCGGGCGGCCTGAGGGCACCGACATCGGCAACACCTGTAGCACCCGCAGTGCCGTGATCTCCGTCTGATCCGGCCAGGGTCGGAGACTTTCGTAGACATTCATGACAGCCACGGTGCCGGTCGCAGGTTGCTGCTTGTGATATTCCGCGGGAGGGACTGTCGGATCTCGAGCCAGATCGCGGAGAGCGACGTCCGTGACCACGGGTGGTCGAGTGCGAGGCCGAACCGGGATGGGGCTCAGCGATCCGATTTCATCGTCCCGATAGAGCAGCTCGCGATTCCCAAACGCATCCACCAGGTAGATTCCGTAATTGCCCCGAACAAACGCCCGACCCTGTCGGCCTTGCCCCGGTTGCATCGCTCGATCGTAGACGGCCAGGTAGTATTTTTCGCTGAGCGGCCACGGTGTTCCATAGACCTGCCCTCCTCTCTGACTCTCAGGAAAGTCGACCTCGGGCGTGATGCGCCGGATCGGGCCCATGCCGTCATCGTCGGGGGTGTCAGGATCGATTATCACAAGCGAGCCGAACGCTTGACCGTGGTGCGGCGCCGCCGTCGCGATGTATCGGCCCGACGAAGGAATAGCTCGGCAATCGACTTCCATATCTGGCCGAACTTCGCGGGGCGAGTAATTGCCGTGAACGGGCCGGGGATCACGCCCATCGGGCGTCGTCAGCCAGGGCATGTGAGCCGTACAGCCATGCCGGTCAACATAGTCCCAACGGGTCCAAACGATCATCCCATCATTCGAAACGCTTGGCTGCCACTCGTTCGTCTCGTGATAACTCAGGCACGAAACGTCCTGCCCGTCGTGTGCCATATCGAACAACGTGTAGGTTGGGCAGACACGGCCGCATCGCAACTCCCCGCCCCGACGCTCGGAAATGAATGCGATCCTCCCGTTCGGCAACCAGCAGGGATCGAAATCGTTCCATGTTCCACTGGTCAACTGTTGCAAGTCCGTGCCGTCGAGGTTGGCGCTGAACAAGTGGTAGCATCGTCCCTCATCCCAATGCCCTCGCGTCGGATCCGTATGATGGTCGTGCAGCATGTCACCCAGGCATTCGACGTAGGCGAACACGACTTTCTTTCCATCGAACGACAAGTCGGGTGACAGGAAAGAGCCACCCTGGCTGGGTTCACCTCGCAGGTTCCCCTGCCCGTCGAACACCAGTGAAGGTGGCTGAACGGAGCCGCCCGACAATCGCTTCCCGTGCATCGGGCCGGAAGCAACGTCGGCATTCTGCAAGACGTCACGCACTCGGGTCTTCGCCCCGAAGGCGTCCTCCAGCACATAGAGTCCTCCGCCGGGCGTAGCGGCCATCCCGTAGTACTGATCACACATGTGATTGAACAAGGCACGGTGGCGTTTGATAAACAGAATATCCTGAAAGTCGATTAGCGGGTTCTCGAATGCCACTTGGCGCCGCAGGCGGCAAGAGTCGAGATAGATCAAGTACCGAGCGTCCGGGTCCGATAGAGGTACCTGCTTCGATAACCTGGCCAGTTGCTCAAGATCCGACAAAAAGACCTGCCAACGACTTGCCGTCTCGGGCAAACTCAAATCATGAAGAAGAGCCGCCGTGCGCCGAATGACGATGTCTGCTGGATCGCGGTCCTGCTCTTGAATCAGCGACTCAGGATTCAATGTCGTGTCGGCCACCGACCGAAAACGATCGCGGCGCTGCAGGTCATATTGAAGTGCACGATACTGGTCGCCCCATTCCTTTGTCAGATCCAAAGGCGTGGCCCTTGCCAGCACGTCTCGCATTCCCGGCATCGTGCGCAGAAGTTCGTTGAACAGGCGTCGACCCTTTTGGTATGACCGTTGCAGGGCCTCGATGGAGTCCGGCTCGGAGCCCGATACCATCTCAAGGGCATGCTCGTATTCGGGCATCGCCTCGGCCCACTTGTCGGCCACCGCGCGCGCCCCTGAGAATCGATCCGGATCGATCGAGGCGAGGCGGCCCAATGCACCAGGCATTGCCGAGGCCCGGTAAGCCACGTCATCTGGGAATACCTTAGCAACTTCCTCGACGCGGTTCATCAAGAAACCCCAGCTCGGAGAGTCGGTCTCTCCGGCCGTTACCAGACGATCCGCACGGGTGTCAAGCGCGCCGCGCAAGTCCTCCGACTGGACCGTCGCGACCGTTTGGCGATAGGCCCGCAAACGACAGGCCTGCCGATACAACGCTAAGCAAGCCCGTTCGCGATCGCCTTCCGACTCGCCGGAGAACGCGGCGAGCTGTTTGTTGATCGACTCTCTCCACGGGCCCAATTGCCCAGCAACGCGTCCCACAACCACGGCACCGTTCATTGTGTTTCCGGGCCCGGAAAACCACTCGAGAAAATTTCGCCCTGCATCCTTCTCGAATTCAGTACACTCATTCTTGTAGCGGCGCTTCAACTGATTCCAGATGGCCGTTCTTGTGACCGGGTGATCGAATCGGATAACGAAGCGCGCTCGGCCTACTGGTCGACGAGCGTCGATGCCGTAATTGCATCGAAAGCGTATGAACTGATTCTGCAGTTTGTAACTCACGTCGCTGTTGGCATGAATCCAGATCCCATGAGAGAAGGTGCGTTTGCCGATTTGCAGCTGCCGCCCCTCCCAGTTTTTGTTCCGGATCAACTGGCCCCAGCCAACGACCACGTTCGCTGGATCCAGGTCGCTCAATTTCGTCTCCGTGCCATCTTCGGCCACCAGGATCGCGTTGCCCCAGATGTTGCAGTTGGCGGTTCCTTTTTCGAGACGGGTGCTGAGCGTCATCCATTGAGCACCTCGAATATCCAAGTCGAGAGGACGGGCTTCGTCTGGGCCCAATACCGGGCCGCTGTCGAACGGCTTGAGTGCCCGTCCGGCAGTCGTCTTGCCGGTGATTGTCGCCTGACGAAAAGCCGCGCGTGCGGCGATCATGGATGCCGCCCAAGTGTCCTGCATCTCGAACAGATTCTTGACCGACGGAGACCTGGCCCGTCCGGAGCGTTGCAGGTAGGGGCCCGCAATGAGCGACAGAAAAAAGGACAGCAGAATGGCTTGCTGAGCGAGACGCGTGAGCACGGTGGGCTCCTTCTTGCCGGATCCACGTTCGAGGGGTTCGGACGGAGACGTCGGCGTTTGAGGCAGGGGCAAGCGTTCACCGACCGTCGTTGTCGGCGGTGCGTATGGCGTGGCTGCGATGGCGGATTCTATGTATCGAGGCATCGATCGGCGACAGACGAAAGCTGAAGGGTCGCCCGCTGGACATCCCGACTCCAGGTGCGATTATAACCCATGATCGGCAGGCTTTCCCACAGCGGTTGCAAAAAAAGAGGTTGCGCACGACGTGAAACTTGCGTGGGAAGGTGCCCAATGGAGTCGGACACGTGGCAATGGTCCGGCCACAAAACGGCCGTGGTCGGCGTCAGTCCGATGCAAAAAACCTACAAATGGCGAACGGGCGGTTCCCATGACGGACAAACCAAATCGAAGGTCGTTTCTCCGTACGGCGACCATCGCCGGAGCCACTGCCGGTGTGGCACCGGCGGTGATCGGCAACCACCTGCCTCCGGTGTCGGCCGACGAGGCCCGGCCGCGATCGAACTCAGTTCAATTCCTACCCGAAATCGAATCGACCGTGCGGTGGATCGAAGAGACCCCGCGCGATCGCCTGCTCGAGGAAGCGACCGCACGGATCAAACATGGAATGTCGTTCCAAGAGCTGGTGACTGCGTTACAGTTGGCCGGCGTGCGTAACGTGCAGCCCCGACCCAGCGTCGGCTTCAAGTTCCACGCAGTGCTCGTCGTTAACTCAGCTCGACTTGCGAGCCTGGCGGCCGACGACGCGGATCGCTGGCTTCCCCTGCTCTGGGGCTTGGACTACTTCAAAGATTCGCAAGCGAGAGATAGACGCGAGGGCAATTGGACCATGCCGCCCGTTAAGGAATCTGCGATTCCCAGTGCGGCAACCGCCGCGGGAGAGTTTCGCAAGGCGATGGAACAGTGGGACGAACCAAGAGCGGATGCTGCCGTAGCGGCCTTGGCTCGCAGCGCAGGCAGCAACGAGGTCTTTGAGTTGTTCTTCCGTTACGGCGGTCGTGATTTTCGATCGATCGGTCACAAGGCGATCTTTGTCGCGAACGCCCAACGCACCTTGGCCGGAATGGGCTGGCAGCATGCGGAACCGGTGCTGCGCTCTCTCGCCTATGCCCTGCTTAACCATCATGGAGAACCGAACCCGGCGACGCACGACCTTGAGCCGGACCGACCCGGTCGCAGAAATCACGATCTGGCCAAACGGATTCGTGAGCCTTGGCTTCAGGGCGCCGATGATGATGGTGCGGCTCGCGAGTTGCTTGCCACGTTGCGTACCGGCAGCGATCTGGATGCGTGCCAACTGAGCGTCGAACTCCTGAATCGCGGGGTATCGGTCGAGTCTTTATGGAATGGTCTGTTCGCGGGCTCAGCCGAACTGGTTCTGCGGCAACCTGGTATTGTAGCCCTGCATGCGGTGACGTCGACGAACGCGCTTCACCATACGTTCCGTTCGAGTGGTGACTCGGAAACTCGCAAACTCGTGCTCCTGCAAAACGCCGCTTTTCTGCCACTGTTTCGCGAGGCGCTTCGTGGTCGCGGAAAGGTCACCGACCGTCACATCGACGAGCTGCCATCTGAGTCGACCAATAAACCTGCGCAACTTAACGACGTCTTGAATGCTTCGGGTAAGGACCGCTCCGCTGCCGTTGCGGCAGCCTATCAATACTTGCGAACGGAGCCTGCACGGCCGTTGATCCGAGCCCTTCGCCGCCGGTTGTGCCGGCAAGCCCGAAACGTCCACGACTACAAGCTCGCGTCAGCGGCCTTTGAAGACTATTATTCCATCGGAAACGCCTGGCGAAATCACTTTCTCGCCGCCACCACACTCCTGCTGCCCGATGGCACGGGCGGCCTGAACCCGTTGTTCGAACGTATTGCACGTTCGTGATGCATCTCGGGCCGTTCGCCCGTAGCGGATCGGTTACCGCGAGACGGGGGCAAGCCCCGTCGAAGCGTGAGTGCGATCGGACGGAACAATGGCGCCTCCGGGTTCAAATGGCGGCCCCACGCTGG
>CAYNDU010000463.1:0-5147 GCA_964395615.1 uncultured Pirellulaceae bacterium
ATTCGTCCGCCGAACGACTCCGGCCACTACGGCCGCATAAGCTGAATTAGTCCCGCCAGAACGGGGCCATGACCATGGACAGGCCGCGACTGGGCGACGCGATCAACGACCACCCGTGGTCGATTGCAAATCAACGACCACCCGTGGTCGATTGCAAATCAACGACCACCCGTGGTCGATAGCAAATCAACGCGACCGTCGGTCGTTTCGTAAAACAACCGAAAGTGGATCGGTCCGCCGTTTTCTTCCGCAAGCGCTCGGCGCAAATCCAGCAGATCGGTGAACCGCTGAGTCACCGCCGAGGCTCGCTGCAGCTCTGCCTGGGCAACCTTCAGGGTCTGCTCGGCACGCTTGTACTTGGGATCATTGCGTTTGATCTTCAGTACGCCGGCCTTGATCGCCTGGACCCGCTGAAGAACAACTGCCTGGTTCTGAGCCACCATCTGCTCCGTCTTTGCCAGGACACGACTGGTCAGAACTTCGAGCTTGCCGTCGACGAGCGGAAGCAAACGGAACTTGGCCTCCGTAGTGATTCGGAACAAATTGGAGGTCAGTTGCGGACGCATGTCGAGAAATAACACTTGATCTTCTACGTTCTTGCCAAACCGAATCTGCAACCTGGCATCATTGACCAACGGTACCGGTCCGACCGGGTCCAACACGTAGGGCTCCGGCAAGGGCGCTCCGGCGCCAAGTATCTCCAACCGAACGTGACGCCCGTCCGGGGCAGCCTCCAATTCCCAGCGACAGAATCGAGGGTCGATGCGAGGCTTCTTCAAATCGACCACCAGCGGACCAACGACCATCGGCGTACGAAGTCGAAGCCGGTGTCGTTGAGCGCCTGAGGATAATTCCAAAATGCAGTTCCGCAAGCACGCCGCGTCATCGGTCGTCTTTGCTGCATCCGTCCACTGGAAACTGAGCCGGGTATCGGCAACTTGAAGATGAGCAATGGGGAGCGAGTCGTCGGCAGCCGGTTTGGACGGCGCCCGCACCTTAACCTGCCAATGGTTCGGCCCGGAGCCAATCCTAGGTTGCAAGAAAAAGATCCGCCCGCTCGGTGATGCAAACTCGGCGCCCAACAACCTGGCAGCCAAGGGAGTCTCCCGATCCCATTCGACCGCGCCAAGCTCCATGGGGTCCAGGTCGAGCATTCCACCATCGGTGCTTAACGGCAGATCGACCACATCGGGCAGATGACGAAATGGATCGGGCTTTGACACGGCCGGCGCACCCTTCTCGGCAGGCTTTTTCGACGCTTGTGCGTCCGGTGGCGGCCCAGGCTTCGCGCCGTCTGGTTTCGCGCTGCCAGGCTTTGCGCCGGCAGGTTTCGCGCTATCGGGTTTCGCCTCATCGGGTTCCTTGTCGGCCCGTTTTTCGTTCGACCCGGTCGAGTCGGTCGGCTTCTTCTTGCCGGCCGGTTTCTTGCCGGCCGGTTTCTTGCCGGCCGGTTTCTTGTTCGCTGCTCTGCCGGCAGACGGTCCCTTTTTTTCGGCCGGAACATGTGCGGCACCGGGAACCGGCAACGTCGAGTGTTGCGCGACGAACGGGCGCTGAGGCGCTTTTTGGGCCGCCGAGGATCCGGAATGGTTGGCGGTTCGAGTTCTTGGAGGCTGCACGGGTCGCGTCGCGGCCAGTTCGCCGCCGGTACCCATCCCCACGGCATCGGGCCACCATAACACCAGCCCGGCGGTCAGCAGAAGCACACCGATCAGTGACCCGGCCACCCACCAGAAGCGCGAGGACCGGCCGAGCCATGCGTCCCGGACCGAGGTCAGCCCGGAGTCGTCGTCATCGGCCGATTCCTCGGAGCCGATGGACGAAGAGGCGGCACGCGCATCACCGCCCGTCCGACCCGATGAGCCCGAGTCAAGATTCCTGCTGTCGATGAAGAAGGGGCTGTGACGCACCTCGTCGCGCAGAAACTCCGTCAGGTCACGAACCACTTCGTCAGCCCGCTGCGGGCGATCGGCCGGATCGGCAGCTGTCATGTTTCCCAGAAGCGTACGGATGGCTGCCGGTGCCTGATTCCAGGCCTTGCCGAGCGAAGCAGCCAGACTGACCATCCGGCTCTCGTCAGCGTGTCTTCCCGACAACAAGTACAACCCGATTTGGCCCAATGCATAGATATCGGCACAGGCGTCCACGGTCTGACCCGTCTGCTGTTCGGGCGCCGTGTAATGGTGGCGCGACGGCGTCGATTCCGTCGGTTCCGCCCCAGTCGAACCATCAGACGCCGCCGAACGCTCGGACGCAACCAGGTGTCCCACACCGAACCCAAGCACCTTTACGAATCCGGATTCGTCGAGCATCACGTTGGCGGGATGCAAGTCCCGATGCAACATACGACGATCGTGTGCGTAGGCTAGACCTTCCGCAGCTTGCCGCAGACAGTCGGCCGCCTGTTCCACGCCCATGGGTCCGTTCTGCTCCACCCATTGCTCGAGATCCGATCCCACGACGTATTCGACGACAAGATAGTACTGATCTCCGTCGGTGCCGATGTCGTAGACGTGCAGCAGATTTCGGTGGTCGAGTTCCGCAGCCTCGCGCGCTTCCTGCAGGAAGCGTTCGACGATCTCCGGTTGTCGAGTGAATCGGCGTGAGAGTGTCTTGAGGGCAACCTGCCGATCGAGACGCATGTGTTGCGCCAGGAACACTCGGCCCAAATGGCCCTTTCCTAATTGGCTGGTCAGGCGATAGGGGCCCAGGCGCAATTTGTGCCAGCCGACCAGCAGTTGGCCCGCTTGCCAACGCGTCAGCAGCCCCTTGGCAACGCAACGACGGGCCAACATCTTGACCCTTCGCGTCTCGTCGGCCAGCCGTCGAGCCTTTGCGAGTTCATCGGCCGTTAATACCTGGCTCGATTCGATCAACCGCATGAACTCGGCAGTTGTGCCTACTTCGGTTAACTGGGCCATCGAATTCCCGTCTCCCTGTGCTCGGCGGAGTTGCCGGCCCGGCGCCTGCGCGGTGAAGGCTCCCACAACCGTCTGGATCACGGTGATTCGACACCGTCAATGCGTGAAATAATTCGCCGGAGATGAGCTTCGCAATTCCAACCCCTCAATTCTGACAGGCATACGGACCTTTCGCAAGCGCCGAATCGCATCCCCACTTTCGACGGCGACCGACAGTCGCACGGAGCTCGGGCCGTCGGTGGCAAAACGGAAATCGCCCCCCCATCTTATCCATTCATCCGAAAGCCTCCTTTGAGTTGGCCTCGTGTGGAGAAATCTGCACGATTCTGGGGTTTTGCGACGGATTCTGAGGAAAGCTCCAAATTTTGGCAGTGACTTTGCCGATTAACCAGACTGTTCCGGCAGTATGGAAAGTGTTGGTTCTACGTGTTGTGCCGTACCGATAGGTCATGACAACGGGGATCGATGGACGGGCGCCGGAGTTGAACGGGTGTTCGGCCACTGCCGACGGACGAATCGCCTGTACGAGTCACACTGTAGAGCGGCAAGGCAGCCGGCGCGGCTGTGCCCTGACAACTCGCTATCATGCCGCGGAGATTTACAATGAGAATCCAAAGGTCGTGGGTATCTTGCGTGCTGGCCATCATCGCCATGATGGGGGCCGCGCAGGAATTGCGGGCCCAATCCTATCCCTTATCGCCGGGCACGGGGGCGGGCGGCGGTCAGGGAATAAGTGGACCGAACGGTTTCGGGCCCAACGGCCCCATAAGTTATCTGCCTGCCGATCAGGGCCCCGCAGCCTTCCAGGGTGGCCCCTCACCTTATAGCCCGTCGCCCTATAGCCCGTCACCGTACGCTCCGTCTTACGGCCCGGGAACGGCTCCTTTCGGCGCCCAACCGGCCGGCTATTATGATCCGAGCCAGGGAATGCCACCGCAAACGTTGGCCCCCGGGCCAATGGGCGGACCAATGCCGGCCGGATACGGTGGGCCGATGATGGGTAGCCCGTCGTGCCCGAGCTGCGGCGGCTACGGTTGCCCCAGTTGTCTGGGGGGGCAGGATCAGAGCTTGGATCGAAAGATCCTCAAATGGATCCTCCCCTACGGCGAGGGAGGCATCGGGTCACAACGCTGGTACGATGCGGCCGCCGATTGGGTCTTCCTGCGACGTGATGACATCACCAACCAGCCGCTGGTCTTCGCGTCAAACGGCCTGGCCGGACCAGCCGCACTGTCCACAAACGACTTGAATTTTGAGGAAGAATCCG
This sequence comes from uncultured Pirellulaceae bacterium, assembly GCA_964395615.1. Taxonomy (GTDB): domain Bacteria; phylum Planctomycetota; class Planctomycetia; order Pirellulales; family Pirellulaceae; genus CAYNDU01. The sequence continues at coordinate 4,189 of CAYNDU010000463.1, forward strand.
GCTTCCGTGTGTCGTTCGCCGTCCAACTTGGAGCCGGCAATTCTCTCGAGACGACCTATCTGGGCGCTTTCAACTGGGCCTCACAGGCACAAGTCACGAGCCCCAATAATAACCTCTTCTCGGTCATCAGTAACTTTGGAACGGCGCCGTTCAACGGCTTCGACGACACGGACCGCGCCTCGACACAACGGATCGAATACTCGTCTACGTTTGACACCATCGAGATGAACTACCGACAGCGATGGGTCGCTCCGAACGCGAGGATCCAAGGCTCGACGCTCTTCGGCATCCGATACATGTACCTGGTCGATGACTTCCGGTACCTGACCTTCGCTCCCGGTAACCCCGGCTCCATGAATTACCTGACCAGTACGACCAACAGCCTGACCGGCGGGCAACTCGGCGGCGATCTATGGGTCAGCATCGTGCCGGGCGTGAGGATCGGCGGCGAGGCAAAGGCCGGCCTGTTCGGCAACCGAGCCACGCAACGGACGACCATCAGCGCCCCGTCCATTGTGGGAGGAATCAAGGAGAAAATGACCGATAGCCAGCTCGCCTTCCTGGGTGATGCCAATATCTCGCTCGTCTGGCGGATCAGCCAGAATTGGACGTTCCGTGCCGGTTACATGTTCCTCTACGTCGACAGCGTGGCCCTGGCCCTGGACAATTTCAACGCCGCCCCACCGTTCGTCGCCAATCAGCGTGTGACCACGCTCGACAACAACGGCAACGTGTTCTATCACGGCTTCACCGGCGGCGTCGAGTGGATGTGGTAACGACCGCCACAGCATGAATTCCGGGTGCCCCGACACAAGGCGGGCGCCGAGCCAGGAAGCGGCTCGACGCCCGCCGACGTCGTTTCTTGCCGCAATCCTGCTCTTCCTGCCGCAATTCTGCCCTCCTGGAGTAAAGGGGTCAGGAGTCAATTGTGCGAAGCACCCTACGGGCCGTTCCGGCAA
>CAYNDU010000464.1:0-5111 GCA_964395615.1 uncultured Pirellulaceae bacterium
AGTGAACACCTTGCTCAGCCCAACCGCTACGCGAGCCCGTTCCTGCACCCGGCCGTTCGTATCGGATGCCGGCGTCCGCTATAATGGCCGCATGGCTCGACTCGGCGCATGGTCGCCGGTTCGAGCCGGTGTCGTACAGGGTTGGACAGCGGCCTCCCGCCCGTGGCAGGCACCGATCCTGGATTCAGGATCACCGTAGAATCGGCGCCGTGCTGGGTCAGGTGGATTGCGCAAAGAAATGGAGGACGGACATGCGTGCGATGGTGACAGCGTTCTTGTTCGTGTTACCGGTGAATCTCTGGGCTCAGTCTGCGGATCCGCCAGTCGAATCAACGCGGCAGAAAGGGCCGGCGGTTCGGAAACAATCGCAGGACGATGCGAAAGCGAAGGGGTGGGTTTCCTGTTTTGACGGAAAACGGCTGGGCCAGTGGGTGGGTGCGAAGGGGTACGATTACGAGGAGCACCCCAAAGTGGCCATTCGAGGCGGCTGCCTTGTCCTGGGGACCGGAAAACCGGCTACCGGGATCAAGTGGAAGGGAAAATTTCCGCGAACCGATTTTGAAATCACACTTGAGGCTCAACGAACGGCCGGCAGTGATTTCTTCTGCGGCATGACGTTTCCTGCCGGCAAGGGGTCGCTTACGCTGATCCTGGGCGGATGGGGTGGCGAGGTGGTTGGCCTGTCGAGCATTGACGGCTTTTTGGCCGTCGACAACGAGACGTGTCAGGGATTCGATTTTGAGAATAAGAAGTGGTACCGCATTCGGGTCAAAGTGACGCCCGAGCATATTGGGGCATGGATCGGTGATAACGAGATCGTTGACCTGGTCACCGAAGGTCACAAGTTTTCGGTCTCCGAAGAGATGGCCCCATGCCTGCCGTTTGGCTTTGCCACGTGGAACACTACCGGCTCGTTGCGAAACATTCGATATCGAAAACTGGACAAGTCCGGCAAATAACCGTTTGTGACCGACGTCCGTAAAACGGCCGCGACCAACGCAGCGATATGTCTCCGAGAGCAACGAAGACGAACGAGTCGATACTCTGCGCGTCCGGGCGCGCATTCCTTAGGAGGGGTGCCGCAGTTGTTGTCGACACGCTTCCAGGATCTCGACCGTTCGCGTAGCACCCACTCGCGTGGCACCGAGCCGTCGTGCTTCGAGCAGGGCGTCGAGTGATCGAATGCCTCCGGCCGCCTTGACTTGCACCTCCGGTGGCGAGTGTTGACGCATCAGGGCGATATCTTCGAACGTGGCACCGCCCGAGCCGTACCCGGTCGACGTCTTAACCCAGTCCACCCCGATTTGGCCGCACAGTTTGCAGAGCATGATCTTGTCGCCGTCCGACAGGTAGCAGTTCTCGAAAATGACCTTGATTTTCGCATTGGCCTGGTGAACGCACCGAGTCATACGCTCCAGTTCTCGCTCAACGTATTTCCACGAACGGCCGAGTACCTTTCCAATGTTGACGACGCAGTCGAGTTCTTTCCCGCCGTCGGCCAACGCAACCTCGATTTCCCGCAGTTTAACGTCGGTGGTGTTGCTGCCATGAGGAAACCCGATCACCGTGCTCGACGCGATGCCCGTACCGGCAAGCACCTCGGAACACCTCTCCAAGTAGTAGGGCTTGATGCATACCGATGCAACTTGAGATTCTATGGCGATCAGCAAACCGGCCTCCAACTGATCGTTGGTCAATACAGGCTGCAAGAGCGAATGATCGATCATCTTCGCAATCTGTTCCAAGCTGTAATCCATCATCGGGTCCTGCTAGAATGTCGGGCTGACGTAAGATTCTGAACCGTACGGTAGTGTTCGCGAGACGTCTCCCAAACCGCCGCGTCTCGAACTCGGTCCGATTCTAGGCCCTTGTGGGTGACCGTACAAGCAGCGACAGGAAACCTCGTTCGATGCAGATCACTGTACTTGACGGCAACCGACTGAACCCCGGCGATAACCCTTGGACGGAGTTAGAGAGACTGGGCGACGTGACGGTTTTCGACGCGACGCGCGAAGAAGAGATTCTTGAGCGCAGCGCCGGCGCTCAGATCCTGTTGACCAACAAGACGCCCCTGGCCCGCTCGACGATCCAACGCCTGCCCGAGTTGAAGTTCATCTCGGTCCTGGCGACCGGGTACGACGTTGTGGATGTTGCCGCGGCTCGCGATCGGGACATTCCCGTGTCTCATGTTCCCGAGTACGGCACGGACAGCGTTGCCCAGCATGTCCTGGCCATGCTCTTGCATTTTTGTAATCACTGTGCCCTTCACGATCATGCGATTCGACGGGGGGAGTGGGCCGCGTCGGGCGAGTTTTCGTTCTGGAATGCTCCCTTGATGGAGTTGACGGGAAAAACGCTCGGCATCGTTGGCCTGGGCCGTATTGGTCGGCGCGTGGCCGACTGGGCGAGGGCCCTCGGTATGCACGTCATCGCCTATGACATCGTTCACGAGACGCCACCCGGCTGGAAGCCGCCGCATTGGACCACTTTGGAGAACCTGTTTGCGGAGGCAGATGTCGTATCGTTACACTGCCCACAAAATCCCGAGACGGCGGAAATCGTCAACGCGGAAATTCTGGCCAGGATGAAGCCGACGGCCTTGCTGCTCAACGCGTCGCGAGGAGGCCTGATCAACGAGCGAGATCTGGCAGGCGCGTTGAACGCCGGTCGTATTTCCGGCGCCGGCCTGGACGTACTTTCGTCCGAGCCGGTCACGCCGGACAACCCTCTGTTGACGGCCCGAAACTGCCTTCTTACGCCGCACACCGCCTGGGCTTCGCTCGAAGCTCGCCGCCGCTTGATGCAGGCGGCGGTGGCCAACGTGGCCGCGTACCTGGCCGGACACCCCACCAACATTGTCAACGCGTGAGTGATCAGACGCCACGGTTCAAAGCACTTTTGAGATTCCCGGTTGGGCAACCGGGTAGTTCCCCTGGTCGTCCGCCAAAACGGGCGGCGGCGATTCCATCGTGTACTGGTCGAGACCGGGTGCCAACTGAAGCGACGATTGGAGCGCAGTCTCCCATTGGATCGTCTTGCCGGATTCGGCGGCCATTCGCCCCAGAATACCGGTCATAGCTGCTTTTGCACATCGTTCCGCTTCGTTGTACGGCTTGTCATTTCGGATCGCATCAAACAGCAGATCGTGCTCGACCTGGTACGGATTGGCCGCCGGACCCTGATGTTGCCAGACGATTTCGTCTCTGCTCAGATTGTGGCCGAGACAAATCTTCGGTTCCTTAATCCCCTCGCCGAGCACGGCGCAACCTTTTGAGCCGTGGATCACATCGCCAAAGAAGCCCCAACAGCTGGCCATGTGTCGACCCTGGGCAAACAGTCGAGTACCGTCGGCGAAAGAATACTCGACAGCGTAATGGTCGAAGAGCTGGTCCTTGTGCGTGCGCACCTGGCGACCACCCTGGCCTTGTGCCGAAACGGGCCAGGCTCCCTTGACCCAACAACAGACATCCAGGTTATGGATCAGCCAATCCAGTATGAAACTACCGTTGACCCAAGTGAAGCAGGAGTAGTTTCGAATCTGATGTTGCAATTCATTTTCGTTCGGCTGCCGCGGGCGAAGGCCGACCGGCCCGTGCATTCGGTACGCCCAGCAGGTGAGCACATCACCGATGACGCCGTCGTGTATTTTCGACACGGCCGTTTCCAACGGAGGATAGTGCCGACTCATCAGTCCGCCTGCCACTTTCAAGTTGCGCTTCTCGGCCGCTTCGCCCGCCTTGAGGATACGGCGAATGCCCGGCGCATCGACGGCAAAGGACTTCTCCATAAAGATGTGACAATTTTGCGACACGCCATGTTCCACGTGGATCGGCCGAAATGTCGGAGGCGTGGTCAGCAGGACCAGTCCACCGGGCGAAACCTGTGCGATCGCTTTCTTGTAGGCGTCCATCCCCAGGTATTGCCGATCCTCGGGCACGTCCACTCGATCCGGAAACTGGGTGGTCAGACTCTTCAAGCTCTTTTCGAGCCGATCGGGAAAGACATCGGCCATTGCGACCAGTTTGACCGGTCCCTTTGTTGATAACGCATTAACTGCCGCTCCCGTGCCGCGTCCTCCGCATCCAACAAGGGCCACGCGAACCGTGTTGTCTTCGCCCGCATAAGCACGAACACCAATCGAGCTCGCCAAGGCGCTGCCCGCCAGAAACCCCGCCGATTGCTGCATGAAATGACGCCGATCCGACGGCCGTGTGTGAGAACGCGTTTCGATGCTCATCGTTTCCCTTTCAATGATGGACTCGGTTCCAATGTCAGAGCTCGAACCTGCATCCACTATCTTGACGCATTCAAGGAGCAATGCAACGCGCTTCGAAGAATAATTGCACGCTGAGCGGTACCACGTGATACGATTCGGTACCGCGGAAGAACCTGGAGAAGGGCATCCGGCCGGCGGGCCGTTGGGTGCTAACGGATCGGCCGCCAACGCGGGCGACTCGAACGTCGATTGGGCGTGTTGCGTCGCGGCGTTCCAGCCTCGCCCCCGTGAGTCGCGGGCCTGGCAGCAACCTCCGAGCGATCGGCGTCGCCGCCCGCTGGGCCAGGCACGACCGGCGAGGACGGCGCCCGAGGCGTCCAACGCGCGGTTTGGAAGGAATGCCGAACCGTGTCGATCTCGCGGTCGACCTCCAACCAATGGCTGTCGGTCGTCCAATAGCGAACAAACAAATGCAATCGGTCCGCTGTCGGTGGATCGCCTTCCCACGGCAAGTGCAGGAGAACACCGGCCTGTTCAGGGTCACTCGTCAGCCCCTTCTTGACATCGGCAACCGAAAACTCCCAGCGTGCCAGACGCGTCCGCTGTACGGGATCCAGGGCCACGACGCTCACCCGACCGGCTCGCCGAACAAAATTCGACGCCCGGTCCCGCGGCACCACGCGGATCGTCAAACCCGGTTCGCCCTGTTCCTTCGACCGCGCACTCCCGGCCCCGATGTCGGTGGCCAGGCCCAAGCTTTGAACGTCACCGACCGGTTCGTTCCGGGCGGCCGTCGGCTCGCCCGCCTCGGTCCCCGAATCCAGCTTTGGGGGGGGGGGGTTTTCGCGCGCGTCGGCGGGCGCCCCACCCCCCCCGCCTCCTTCCCGGTGTGCCC
>CAYNDU010000465.1:0-5103 GCA_964395615.1 uncultured Pirellulaceae bacterium
CGAACGTCAAGATCGCGCTGAATAATACGTCCACCCAAAACGAGCCCGTTCCTGTTCCCGTCAGCGAAGATGGCGGTCGCATCCGACGCGAACGGGCGCTCGACCGTGCAATTTTGGCGGAACTTCGGCGTTTCGGTTGATCGTCCGGACTGGGGCTACAATCTGCGCCCAGGGCGCAAACCAAGACCTCTCGCCCAGAAAACGGATGCCGACTCGGTTGCTCGTCTATCGGAGTGGCCGTATCCTGGGGGCCGGTCGTCCCGTTCACCGGCCCGGCGGACGACGGACCGGTCCAAAAACGCGGCCCCTGAGCAACTCGATAAAGAATGAGGATCCACGTGACAGCCATCCAACGCATTCTGGTGACCGGCGGAGCCGGCTTCCTGGGTTCCCATCTGTGTGAACGTATGGTTGAGGCGGGGCACGACGTGATCTGCCTGGACAATTTCTTTACCAGTCAGAAGAGCAATGTCGCCCATCTGCTGGATCATTCCAACTTCGAGCTGATCCGGCATGATATCACGATGCCTGTCTGGCTGGAGGTTGACCAGATCTACAACCTGGCCTGCCCGGCCGCGCCCGGCCACTATCAGTTCAATCCGATTAAGACGATCAAGACCTCGGTGATGGGTGCGATTATCGTTTTAGGAATGGCCAAGCGGTGCCGAGCTCGAGCGCTGCAGGCATCGACGAGCGAAGTGTACGGCGATCCGGAGGTGCACCCGCAGACCGAGGACTACCGTGGGAGCGTCAACCCGATTGGCCCGCGAGCCTGCTACGACGAGGGAAAGCGGGCGGCCGAAGCGCTCTTCATGGACTATCACCGAATGAACCACATCGATGTCCGGATCGTCCGGATCTTCAATACGTACGGACCGCGCATGCATCCGTTTGATGGGCGAGTGGTATCGAATTTCATCCGACAGGCGCTGGCCGGCGAGGACATTACTTTGTTCGGTGACGGGGCTCAAACGCGTTCGTTCTGCTACCGCGATGATCTTGTCGAGGGGCTGATTCGCATGATGAATTGCCCGGATGACTTCGTTGGGCCTGTGAATCTCGGAAACCCACACGAGTTCACCATACGGCAACTGGCCGAGCTGGTTATCGAGATAACCGGTACGCGATCCAAGCTCGTTCATGCGCCCCTGCCGGCCGACGATCCGGTTCGCCGCCGCCCCTCAATCCGTCTGGCCAAGGAGAAACTCGACTGGGAACCCACGATTGAATTGCGGGAAGGATTGGAAAAGACGATTGACTGGTTCCGGTCCATTGACCTGGTTCAGTATCGCCCCCCCACGCCCAACTATTGAATATCGCCTGCCGGTTCGAGTGGCGTCGTTCGAAGCAGGCGGCGATAGACGAGCCAGATTGTGCAGAAGCAGGCGAGTCCGATCGCGGCGCCGCCCGAATCTGCGAACCAGTCACCGAATTCGCCCGAACGGCCGGGGACCGGGATCTGAGTCAATTCATCGAGGGCCCCATGCAGGACGCAGATTCCCCAAACCAGCCAGGCTCCGACCGGCCGCAACGGCCGGCGTGTGGTCCACGCCCAACTCAGCAAGAAAGCCAGCCCGGCATATCCGGTCAAGTGAGCCAGTTTGTCGTTATAGCGGGCCGGTCCCATGGAATGGCTGGGCAAGTGCGTACCGGTTACCAGCAGAAGCCAGTAGGCGGCCAGCAATCCGGCCGCCAGGGTGGTCCAGGATACGAACCGGTAGGGACGCGTTTTCATAGGGTTTTCGCAGAAAGGGTGAGCCAAATGGACCGCGTAAGATTGTAGAATAGTTCGCGACTGGCGGTTCGTGTAGGGCAATTGAACCAAAACGGGCGTCGGCAAGGGAATTGACCAGGGTGGATACTGGCGGACACGGTCGTTCGGGATCGCCGGCGAACTCGACGATCGGGTTCTCGGGCCGGACCCGGTGAAGGGAGCTGACAGATGATGTGGATGTTTCGCAGTGTACGGTCGCCGGCTGGAGGCCGGCCGCTCGACGGGCACGCGGTTGCAACGATTGCCCTGTCGCTGTTGAGTTTGTTACTCCTCGCGATGACCGCCCGATCGGATCCGCCGAAGCACGACCTCGGGACGCCGAGTGCCAAGGTGAAGGGCGCCAAGTGGAAGCCCCTTTTTGACGGCAAATCACTCGACGGCTGGAAGATCACGAATTTTGGCGGCGAGGGTGAGGTGCAGGTCGAACACGGGGCCATTGTCATGGAGATGGGCAGCTCGGCGACCGGCATCACGTACACCAAGAAGTTCCCTAAGACCAATTATGAGATCACACTGCAGGCGTCCCGCCTGGATGGTGTCGACTTCTTCTGCACGCTGACGTTCCCAGTGGGTGACGAGTGTTGCAGCTTTGTCGTTGGCGGTTGGGCAGGCGCTGTGGTGGGTATTTCATGCATCGACGGGCGCGATGCGTCCGAAAACAAAACGACGCGATACGAAAAATTCGATACGAATACGTGGTATCAGATCCGCGTGCGCGTAACGGGCAATCGCGTCCAGACCTGGATTGACGATAAGCTCATGGCCGACGTCGAACGGAAAGGACATCGGTTTTCCGTTCGCCCGGAGGTCGACCTTTCTCAGCCACTCGGAATCGCCTGCTGGGAAACACGCTCCAGCATTCGCCGTATTCGCTGGCGGCCGCTGGGTGATAAGTGATCGACGTGACGGAGACACGTTGGGAAGGGCCCATTTTTGCAAGGCAGGCCGTGACGAATGCACGAATTCTATATGCGCGAGGCGCTCGAGCTGGCCGAACAGGCTCGGTGCGCGGGCGAAGTTCCGGTCGGCGCCGTCATTGTTCGAGGTACAACACGTTTGGCGGCTGCATTCAATCAACGTGAAATGCTGCATGATCCGACCGCTCACGCAGAGATGATCGCGATCACTCAGGCGGCCGAAGCGTTGGGAGATTGGCGTCTGGAAGAGTGCACGCTTTACGTCACGCTCGAGCCGTGCCCCATGTGCGCCGGTGCGATCGTGCAGGCTCGCCTGCCTCACGTCGTGTATGGCGCGACCGACGCTAAGGCGGGCGCCGTCGATTCGCTGTACCACCTGCTCAGTGACTCACGCCTCAACCATCGCTGCACGGTCACACCGGGTGTCCTGGCGTCGGAGTGCGGCCGGATCCTGACCAGTTTCTTTCAAGAACAACGCCTTCAGGGCAAGAAATAGTCATCGGTCGACCCCGAACGGGCCGCTCAAAATCGCGGCCCAGGGCATGCTCGGCCCTGGTCGAGATTGGATGTGCCAGGCTGCCGATCGGAACCGATCGAACTACGGCTTGGGCGTATTCGTGACTTTCACTTCCTTGCCAACGTTGGCCGCCGGTGGAACCTTACCGACATTCGACTGCTTTCCGGGATCCGGCGCGGGCGTTTCCTCTTCGCCCGCCGATTTCGAGACCGTAGGCGTTTCGTTCTGCTTCAACGTTTGCTCAATCTGACTCGACACGAGGGCCGGGAGTTTTTTGAGCTGTGCGTCGACGGTCGCCTGCATGGCCTTTGTCCGCTCGGTGAATCGAGCGTTCAGTCCTGCGATCTGCCGGTCCATCTGCTGGCGTAACTTGCCCATCTCAAGATTCACTTGCTTCTGGGACTGTTTCCTCAACTCGGCCACCTCGGCACTGACCTGCGCCGCGAGTCGTTTGGATTCGGCCGTCAGCAGTTCCTCGGCCTGTTTTTGCAACGTCGCCACCGACTGCTCCACCTGCCGTTTCAGCTTTTGACTCTCCAGGTCCACCTGTTGCCGAGTCGCCCGCGATAACTCGCCTGACACACGCTCGACCTCCCGGGACAAGTCCGCGTCGAGTTTTCGTGACAGGTTCGCGGTGACCTCGGCTCGAACTTCAGCCTTTCGGCGGTCCCACCGTCGTCGGCCGAACCCCAGCAGGCCCGCCAGTCCGACATCGGCCAGCATCAGGCTGCCCAGCAGCCCGATCAACACAATTTGCAGCTTCTTCATGGTATTTCTCCCCCAGTTGAATTTCTCACTATTTTAACATGCCCGGTCATCACCCGCCAACACAATCCCGAATGTCGTCCCAACCGGCAAACTCCTCCAAATCGGCCAGGTTTTCTTAACCGCCGCGACCCGGACGACCGAAATAGTGAAGGAGCCCTCACTGAGGAAGCCTTCGGTCCAACGTGCCGGGCCAGGCTCTCGGTCTGTGCCGGCCGAACGGGCCTGCGGCCGGGTAACTGTCACAACGATCCGTCAGGGCTCGGCATGACATCGGAGAACCTCGACATGGCGTGCGACGCAAAAACCATTCATAGACGCGATGGGGTCGGTATGCACAAGCTTACGATCTTCTGGGTTGCCGCGGCTGTCCTTTGTGCGGAGTTTCACTTCGTCGTGGCGCAGGCGGGCGGGGCCGAATTGCGGACCACCGTCGGACGGAAGTCGGTGGTTCGTCAAGTGAGTCTCGGCCAACACACGGCAGGCCGTCGCGCGCCGTTGAACGGGCCGGCTGGCCTTCAGGTCTCTTCGATTCGCACCGACGGGCCCCCTTCCAACGACTCGCCCGAGCTCGGTACTCCGCCGTCCGGCGTCTCGATGGTCGATGCCCTTCATGATTCGTGGGACGACTGCCTGGGCGGCACGTGCGGACCGCGCGGGCCGGTCATGGAATACTGGGGCAGCTTCGACATGCTCCTTTGGTGGCGCAAGAGCCAGACGGCCATGGCCCTGGTAACGACCAGCCCCAACGGGACGGGCAGCCCCAACGCGGGTGTGTTGGGGGAGCCTACAACAAGTACGCTTTACAGTATGGAGACGTTGAGTGGAGACGTGCGCCCGGGCGGCCGGCTGACGATCGGCACGTGGCTCGACGGGTATCACTGCCACGGCATTGGCACTCGGCTCTTCATGCTGGGCGAGACGTCCGCGAACTTCAGCGCTACGAGCACGGACTGGCCCATTCTGGCTCGACCATTCAATAACGCTGCTTTAGGAGTGGCGGACGCGGACCTGGTCGCCTATCCGGGAATCTCTACCGGCTCGATTGGGAACGATAATGTATCCGCGGGCTGTTGTGGGGGCAGTCTTTTTCCGCGCCAGTATTTTTACGGCGGGGTTGCACACGGGTC
>CAYNDU010000466.1:0-5099 GCA_964395615.1 uncultured Pirellulaceae bacterium
CGTCAACCGCAAGTCTATGCAGAACCGTCCAGTTGTGTGCGGACCCAGGACTCGAAGAGGTGCCAGAGATGACGACCGCAGGTGATTCCCTGTCGCCGGCATTCGACATGAGCTCGCTGACCGGCTCGTAGTCTCGAACTGGTTTCGTCGTCCAATGCCACCACTCCGGTAAAGCAGGGCCGTACCAGTACGTAGTCCGCTCCGTCACCACTCTCGCCACTGGTTGGTTCGGCCGGAAGCGCACCGCCGAAGGGCGCCAACAGTGCCGGATGGACGGGCCGTGTTTCGGCACGTGGAACGATGCACTTCAGGCGAGCGGTCCATCGTGCCTCACCGGGCAGACGAACATGGACCGGCCGATCGAGGGCGGCGCGAAACGGACCCAGGTCGTCTTGGCATATGGCCAGGCGCAGCTCTTTCCGAGATTCGTTTCCCAGGGCCAGCATTTCATCACCGATCGAAAAATGGCGGCCTCTCAAGCTCTCGATCTGATGGCCGATGACGTGGCCGTCTCGTGCAGCAGTCACCAGTAGCTGATCTGATCGCCGCTTCTTCTCGGCAAACTGAAGCTCCAAGGACTCTCGCCGCTTCTGCTCGGCCTGGAAGGCGGCCGTCTTATGCTCGTGCTCGAATTGGCGGCCCCGAACAAGCGACTGACGAATCTGCAGTTGCAGGTCGGCCAGTTCATTCAGAAGCTCTTTGTTTTCGATTCGAATCAGTGGATCCCCGGCACGAACGAATTGCCCGTTCCGGACGAACACCTCGACGACGACACCGGCACACCGAGCACGCACGATCGTGTAGGGCGCGTATTCGACAATGGCCGGCGCCGCGCACCGTCCGGACCAGGGAACGGTCACGGTGAGCAAGAGACCGATCGAAGCGGCGGAAATACCGGCAAACAGCAGGCGCGGCCAGCTCGGACGCTGCCCATTGTCGCCCATAAAAAGAAGTCTCGTACCATGGAGTATGGGGACGCCCCACCACAGGGTCAGGCCAATTCCTGCGATCACCCAACCAAGACTACCGGCCATGGCCACGACGGCCAGCGACAGGCTCAGGCATACGAAAACGCGCCACAACATCGAAATGATACCGTAGAGTCCAACGATCCACTTCTTGCCCGGGCTCCACCGGGGCAGCAGAACCGGGATGCCACAAAGGTACCGGCGTACCAGGTACTGCACACATTGTTGTCCTTCCGTGTACAGGTTGGGAATTCTCAGTAAGTCGGACAGGATATAGTAGCCATCGAACCGCATCAGAGGATTGGCATTAAAGAGCAGGGTGGTAATGCTGGCGAGCAAAACCAAACGGCCGGCGACGTATGCCACGGCTGCCTCGGACGTCAGAGCCCAGACCCAGGCCGCAACACCTGCCACGGCGAGTTCGGCGTACATTCCGGCCGACGCGACATGCATGCGCTGCCAGCGGTTGCGCAATTGCCAACTGGGCGTTACATCAATGTAAGCCAGCGGCGCGATCGCCACAAAAGTCAAACCGGCTTCTCTCGGCGGAGTCCCATACCGCATGCAGACCAGCCCGTGCGCTCCCTCGTGCAGGAATTTCAATGCGATCCAGCACCCAGCCAACCAGATCCACTGGTCGGGAGAGAAGACACGCTGGAGTGACGAGGAAAAATGCCCCCATTGGACGGCGACCTGGTAGTAGCCTGAAATGATTACGGCGAGCCAGATCGGGAATAGACTTTTGCCGAGCAGCCAGCCGATCCAAGGATAAAGGGCCGCCAGGAACCGAGCGGGATTGACCAGTGCCAGACGTAGTACGAGTGGGTTCAGCTTGCCCAGTCGTTCGCGACGAAGGGTCGAGCGATATTCGCCCCAAACGTGTGAACAGGTAGTCCGATTGACAACCCTCGCCAACCCGGTATCACAGAGCCACTTGCAGATCGAGACGACATCACCATCGCTCAGCCCATGTTCGGGCACGGCGGTGGCCAGTTGATGAAGTGCCTCGCGAGTCGTCCGGCGTCCGTCAAGGAGGGAGAGAAACACATACTCCGCGTGACCGACGCGATAGAACTTGCCGGTGAACGGGTCCTCGATCTGGTAAACGAGAGGAGCTCGAGCCGACTGCGGAGTGAACAGAAGGTCGGATCGTAACAGCAACTGCGCTGTCTCGATCTCTTGCGCCGTGATGTCCGTTTCGTTCGTCATCGTCGATCTTGCACGGTTCGGATTCGGGCGATCGCCGCGGGCCGTCCGCGGCCGGAATTCACCAGGATAGCCAATCGATCATTCGTTGCCACGGCTTGTGAAACCAGATCCAACCGAGGCGATGTCGCGACGTGACCAATCGTGCCCATCCCTTCATCCCGGGTCGAAGGCGGCCGTCGCTGTTCGGCAGTCGGGCCTCGAGCAGGAAGACATTCTCATCGTCACGGATAACAGATCGAGGATGCAAGAGTTCAGATCGGGTCGTCCAGCTTCCGGACGGGAACGCGTCAAGGCGGACTCGCATAGGCAGTCCCCGTTCCGCGAATGCCACATCCTCGTCACTCACTGCCATCTCAACAACCAGATCGTCCAGCGGCGCGATTTCAAAGAGTGTTTGCCCCTTGCTCATCGGAGCGCCCTCGGCACGCTGCAGGTCGCCCGTTGTTATCACGCCGTCGATGGGGCTCCGTATCTGCAGTTTTGCCATTCGGTCATCGAGCGTTTGAATCTTGAGGGTCAGCCGCTGCATTTCCAGGGTCGCGATCTGCGCGGCGCCATATTTGTGAGCGACCTGCGCCGCATCGCGGCGTTTGACCGCCTGGTCTCGATCCGCCGTTAACTCGGCACGATCCCAGACGATGTCGCGATCATCCAGTTGAGCCAGAACCTGTCCGCGCTGTACCAGGTCACCCGGTTCGACCAACGTTCTTGCCAACAAGCCATCGAACGGCGCGGCGACGAAACGGCGAACCTTCGGCTCGAGTGTACATCTGGCCTTGATATCGTAGTCGGCGGGGATGGCCAGCACGGAAGCCGCGACGACGATGGCGGCTGTGGCCGCCAACCCCTTCCAATGCCTGAATCCACGACACAGGCGCCGAACCACCCGACCCGCTCGACTGCCGTCGATCGCCTTTCGGACAGGAAGCAGCGCGCCGAGCGGTTCCGAAACGGCCGCCAGCACGTGCCGGCAGCGTTCAGCGTTTTGAGTGGTCGGTTCGACCAGGCAGAGAGCACCGAGAACCTGGCCTAAGCCGTCTGTCAAGGGAATGCCCATCGCAGAACGGGCCGACACCAACCCGACAAGAGTCTTGTGTGCCAGGCAGGTCTTTCGTTCTTCGTCTTTGTCGGGTGGCCAGCAAAGCAGGCGACCGGCGAGCACGGCTTCGTCCATCGCGGCTTCCAGGCACCGGGTCGCCGGAAGACGTGCGTCGAATCGTGGTGTACCTGAGATGGCGAGCAAACGGCAATTGCGGGTTCGCCCTTCGATCATTGCCAGCGCAACTTGCCGGCAACCAAGGTGTTGTTGAAGTCGGTTGCAGACATCGAAACCGGCTTCATCGAGGCTATCCGATTGAAACACCCGACTGCACAATTCGAGCGTTGCCGCAAGGTCCTCCGACTCGGCGTCCAGCCGAATTCGCGTTTGACTCTGACTCCAGTATTCGGCGCAACGTGCCACGAGCCGCAGCGAGGCCAGCGATTGAGGCCAGGCAGTGGTCGCGGGAACAACGATCGCGATCGCCGCCGGACCATGGTTCGACAGTCGTACCGGAACAGCCATGACCGTCTGTTCGGGAGCCGCCTGGTGTCGTACTTGGGCGTCATTTGTCGACACTGCCGAAGTCGCCGCAGTCGAGAGCAGACGATGCGTCTGGCTCGTGATCGTCTGGTTCGAATGACAACAGACGTGTGCTGCGTGGTCGGCCTCTTCGATCCGTCGCGGTCCGAAGAACAACGCGGCGAGAAGCTCCGAATCGGGCAGTACGGAAGAGAGTAGTTGATCGAAGAGCGTTGGAAGCGTTGTCGTCGCTTCACAGGGATCTGCGGATTGCGAGGCGTCGATATTTCCGAGCGGCGCCGAACGCACTCCACGTCCGAGCGATCGGCCCGTGCGGCTTGTGGTGACAGTCATCGTAGTCTCATTCCTGCCCGGTCCCGTTTCTCACCGAGCGAATTCCACACGGCACCGATCTCCACTGCGAAATTCGCCGTCGCCGTTGTCTATTCGCACCTTGATCGGCACTGTACCGCTTTCGGCATCGGTGACCGGAGAAATCGTGTCGATGATTCCCGAGACGCGGCGGCCCGTGACGACAAATCGAATGTTAACCTTGGATCCGGGAACCAGATTCTCGACCTCGTCCCGCAGCACGTTGAAGTTGGCCAACAAGGGCCGTAATTGCACCAGCGTCACGATCTCAGGGTTGTTCGGCGCCACGTATTCACCAACTCTCTTGGCGACCGTCATCACGACCCCGTCAGATGGAGCGAGGATCGTTCTCCGTTCCAATTGGATCCGAATTCGCTCGTAGTCGAGTCGTCGAACCTCCTGCTCTTCGCGAGCCTCACGTACGTTGGCTTCCGCAATCAAGACCTCAGTCCGGGCTTGATCGACTTCTTCTTGTCGAGCGCACCCTTCACGGCAAAGGGGCTCGAGAATTGACAGGCGATCGCGTTTCTGCCGGAGTTCCGCCTGGGCGGCATCCAAACGACCCGTCGCGTCGCGATTCTGCCGAGCGATCGCCAGCATCGCCTCCTGAACGTCACTATTGAGTCGTGCCAGCGGTTGCCCCTTGGTGACTCTGTCTCCATCCTTGACAAAGACCTCCTGGACAATTCCCGATTCGTCCGAAGCCACATGCACCGTGCGATACGGTTCGGTATACCCTTCGAGATCCATGGCCCGACCGGCACGGCCGGTCATCACGAAGGTCATCGCGGCTGCACACAAGGGTCCCACCATCAACTTGTACCGAGTCATCGGGCATTCTCCGAGAAGATCGACTCACATCGAGGGCGACCGATTCGCCAAAGACTGAAGAAGCGTAGCTTATTGAAAACAGTGTTGCCGAAAATCAACAAGCCATTTCTTGTCGGCATAATAGGACGTGCCGGCATAATCGGTTCGAGGCGAGGACG
>CAYNDU010000467.1:0-5070 GCA_964395615.1 uncultured Pirellulaceae bacterium
TTCGAGCTGTACAAAGCGGGAGCGAGCCGTGGGGAACTTCTTCCTCGACAATCAGGACATTCAGTTCCTGTTCGAGCATTTGAACTTGCAGGAAATCGCACAAGTCCAGGAGCGGTTTACGGAAAACGGCGATGCGGACTATGCGCCGACCGACGATGCCGACACGGTCGACAACTATCGACGTACGTTGGAGATCGTGGGAGCGATTGCCGCTGATACGATCGCCCCCAATTCCGAACAGGTTGACCTGGAAGGCAACCAGCTGAACGAAGACGGCACGGTGACGTTGCACCCGATGGTCGAAGAAAACCTGGCGAGGATGTCGCAGGGCGACTTGATGGGCTTCACCTTGCCGCGCAAGTATGGCGGCCTCAATTGCCCGAACGTCGTCTACACGATGGCTACGGAAATCGTCTCGCGAGGCGACGGTTCATTCATGAATATGTTTGGGCTGCAGGGAATCGCCGAAACGGTGAATGCCTTCGCCAGCCAGGAGATCAAGGACGAGGTTCTTCCCCGGTTCTCAACCGGAGAGGTGACCGGCGCCATGGTGCTCACGGAACCCGATGCCGGAAGCGATTTGCAGGCCGTAAGGCTGAGGGCCGACCAGGACGAGCAGGGCAACTGGTACCTCAACGGTGTCAAACGGTTCATCACCAACGGATGCGGTGACATATTGTTGACTCTGGCTCGCAGTGAACCGAATATCTCCGACGGTCGCGGGCTCAGCCTCTTTATCTCCGAGAAGAGCGATCGGATTAAGGTAAGACACCTGGAACGGAAGCTCGGCATTCACGGCTCCCCGACGTGTGAACTGGTATACGACCAGGCGCCCGCTCGGCTGGTCGGTGAGCGGCAACGGGGACTCATTACATATGTTCTGGCCCTGATGAACGGGGCCCGAGTCGGTGTCGCCGCCCAATCACTGGGTATTGCCGAAGCGGCCTTTCGGCTGGCACGCAGCTACGCTCACAAGCGCCAACAGTTCGGCGTGGCGATCGAGACCTTGCCGGCGGTCGCGGAAATGCTGACCGATATGCAAATCGCGGTCGAGGCGGCGCGCACGTTGACTTACGAAACGAGTCGTGTCTGCGATCTGGAAAACAACATTCTGCGTGTGCTCGAGACATCCCAGGATCGGTTGGAGCCGGACGAAATCAAGCGATTCAAGAAGCGAGCGCGCGAGCTGAAACGGCTCAACAGCATGCTGACGCCGATGAGCAAATTCTATGCGTCGGAAATGTCGTGCCGCGTGTCCGATACCGCCATTCAAGTGCTCGGCGGATCCGGCTATATGAAGGACTATGCCGCCGAACGCCACTTGCGTGATGCGCGGATTACCACGATCTACGAAGGAACGAGCCAGTTGCAAATCGTCGCCGCCGAACGGGGCGTGACGTCCGGGACGTTTCAGAAGCATGTTGCCGAATTGGAGTCGAGGACTTTTGAAGAACCGCTGTTGCAGGAACTCCAGCGTCAGCTGGTATCTGCCCGCGAGCAGCTTCAGGAAGCCATCGATTATGTCAAGAAACAGCCCACAACCTATCTTGACCTGTCCGGGCGACGGCTTGTTGAGTCTGCGATCAGCCTCATCGTGGGACACCACTTTATCAGCCAAGGTGCACGGAACGAGCGAAAGCGCCGGGTTGCCCGACGGTTTATCGAATCAAGCATCCCCGAACTGACCATGAAGTGTCAACAGATCCTGGCCCATGATACCAGCCCGCTGGATGAATTTGATTTGCTGGCTGGTCCGGTTCCGACGAGTTGATTGGCCCGCGAGAGCGCCTGAACAGCTCTCAGGTCTTGGCACCGCGCCGAGCCTTTCAAGCTGCTATAATCGCAAGCTGCTATAATCGAGACACGATCGCTCTTCGTCGAAAGCGCCTCGGTCCATCCATCGGTTTGCGGCCAATGGCCTCTCCGGGTCGTGGGTGGCGCATCCCCCATTTTCAAGGAGATTTGCTGACCATGACCTTGAGCCGCCGAAGATTTCTGGCCCGGTGTGCCGCCGCTGCCTCGGTGCTGCCGGTCTGGCAGACCGGAACGCGCCGATCCGATGCGTCGACCGGTCAGGCGATCGATTGGCACGATGTGACGAAGTGGCCGAATGAAGGACGGGGTTGGGAAGACGAACCACGAAAGCGCTTCTTTGATCGACTGCCGGCCAAGGCCGAGGGCGTGGTGCGTGGACCCGTTTGGAATCTCAGTCGCCATTCGGCCGGAATTGCGGTTCGGTTCCGCTCGAACGCCTCGACGATCTACGCGGACTACGAACTCTACTCGAAGTCGCTTGCCCTGCCCCACATGCCGGCGACCGGTGTCAGCGGTTTGGACCTGTACGCTTCGACCGAGGGCAAGATCCCGCGTTGGGTCCAGGTGATCAAACCGACGGCTCAGCACGTCGTCAGTCCTTTGGCGAAAGGGCTGGTCCCCGTCGAGCGTGACTACACGGTCTACCTTCCGCTTTACAACGGAGTCGACTCGCTAAAAATCGGGGTGCCGGCAGGGGCACTCATCGAGCCGCTGGCTCCCCGAGCCGGCAAACCGCTCGTCTTTTACGGTACGTCGATCATGCACGGCGCCTGCGCCTCGCGTCCCGGGATGGCATTGCCGGCCATTCTGGGCCGCAGGTTCGATCGGCCGACGATCAATCTTGGCTTTTCAGGCAACGGCAGAATGGACCCGGAAATGGGCGATCTGCTCGCGGACCTCGACCCGATTGCCTACTGCATCGACTGCCTTCCGAACATGCAGCCTCAGGCGGTTGCCGAGAGAACCGTTCCGCTGGTTCGTCGCCTGCGACAATCGCGGCCTGAGACTCCGATCCTGCTGGTCGAGGGTCGGTTCTTCACGAACGCCGAGTTCTTTCAGGGCAAGTTGGATTTTCATCGAAAGAATCACCAGGCATTGCGCGACAGTTTTCGGGGCCTTGTCGCGTCGGGTGTTAAGGACCTTTACTACCTGGCGGCCGATGATCTGTTAGGCCACGATGGCGAGGCGGCGACCGACGGGTCCCATCCCAGCGATCTGGGATTTCTGCGCTATGCCGATGCCTACGAGAAGGCCTTGCGCCCCGCGCTGGCCGATCTCTGATTCGTCCCGACGGCAAACGTGGCACGACTGGGCAGGGCCGCTGTCGGCCTGCGTCACGGTTCGACGTCTCGGCCTTGAAGCATACGCATTCCGTTGAAAATGACCAGAAGCGAGGCACCGGTATCTGCGGCGATCGCCATCCAGAGCGTCGCCTGCCCGGCACACGCAAGGGCAACGAATAGCAGTTTCGTCGTCAACGCGAATGCCACATTCTGCCGAACAATGCCAAGGGCTCGTCGCCCATGCCGAATGAGCCACGGGAGGCGCGCCAGATCATCGGACATGAGCGCTATATCAGCCGTTTCAATCGCAGCGTCCGAGCCGATCGCGGCCATGGCGACTCCGATGGACGCAGTGGCCAGAGCCGGCGCATCGTTGACCCCGTCGCCCACCATCGCCACGTGCTCGAACTCGTGTCGCAACTGCTCGATGACGCGTACCTTGTCGGCCGGCAACAGTTCGGCCTGCTCGTCATCCAATCCGACGGCCCGGGCGACTAAACGGGCCGCGGCTTCGTTATCTCCGGTGACCATCACCAGCCGTTCGATTCCGGCTGTTTTCAACTGCTGAACGACTCTGCACGCGACCGGTCGTACTTGATCCGACGTTCCGATCAGCCCACAAATGTGCCTGGCATTTCCCACGGCGACAATCGAGTTCCCCGCCGCCTGCAGTCGGTCGGCCGTCAACGACACATGAGGATTGCCGAGCGATCGGGCAGTCCAGAGGCGGTGATTTCCAATCCAAAACGGTCGACCGTCGATGATCGCCTCGGCCCCCTGCCCTGGGAGCGCCTGGTATTGTTCGACATCGTTCCACTCGAGGCCTTCGTTTCGAGCCAGCCTGAGGATGGCCGTCGCGATCGGGTGCGTGCTGTGAGTTTCCATCGCGGCTGCGCGCTGCAGCACTTCATCGCGCGAATGGTCGTCAAAAGGAATCACCTCGCTGACCGACAGTTGGCCGAGCGTCAACGTGCCCGTCTTGTCGATCGCCATGGCGCGAATTCGAGCGGCCTCCTCCAGGAATCGCCCCCCCTTGATCAGGACGCCGGCTCGAGCGGCGGAGGTGAGTGCCGAGACAATGGTCACCGGCGTCGAGATGACCAGCGCGCAGGGGCACGCAATGACCAGTAGTACCAGGGCATTGTAGACCCAATAGTCCCACGCGCCGCCCAACAACAGCGGCGGCAATACGGCAACGACCATCGAGACAACCATCATCGCCGGCGTATAACGCCGCGCAAATCGCTCGATCCACTGCTCGGACGGGGCGCGCCGAGCTTGGGCTTCTTCCACCATGTGAATGATGCGGGCCACGGTCGTGTCGTCGGACCGACGAGTGACCTCGACTTCCAGGGCACCGCTCCCATTGATGGTGCCCGCATAAACGGAGTCTCCTCTCCGTTTCTCCGCCGGCTTCGATTCGCCTGTGATCGGAGCTTCGTTGATTTGCGAGTTGCCTTGTCGGACCACTCCGTCGAGCGGAACTTGCTCGCCCGGCCGGATCACGATTCGCTGACCAGGCGCGACCTGATCGACATTCCTTTCGCTCAACTCGCCCGAAGCGTCTAAGCAGCGAGCGATCGGGGGTGTCGTGTCGATCAGCGATGCAATCGCGCGTCGCGCGCGACCCAGACTCCAGTGTTCCAGAAGGAGTGCGAGCGCAAAAAGGAACGAGACGGCGGCCGCCTCCTCCCACTGCCCGATCACGCACGCTCCCGCCACGGCGACCACCATCAGAAGATTCATGTCGGCTCGACGCAGCCGGACCGATGCCCACGCCCGCGGCAGAACGTACCAGGCCCCGCAAATAATGGATAACACGAAGCTCAACCTGGCCGCCCACGCCCCAATGGCCCATGGCCCGATGGGGCCCGTTGTGAAGGGGCCTGTTGTGACGGGGTCTGTTGTGAGGGGGGCAGTAGAAGCGGGGCCACCGGAGGACTCGACCCGGGACCCGGCAGGTCTGGGGGCC
>CAYNDU010000468.1:0-5063 GCA_964395615.1 uncultured Pirellulaceae bacterium
CTTGCTCAGCCCAACCGCTACGGAAGCTCGTTCCTGCACCCGGCTGACGCTCGGTCGCACAATTGTTGTTGACACAATCGCTGCCGAATCGTACAGGACAATTCTCGTCGAAATATCGACTCCGCCGGCCGAGTGCCGGTACCGGTCGAGCAAGAAGCTCGGCACCCCAATCTGCTTGTCCGTCGACTAGGAAAGGACTTTCGATGTCGATCGCTCGTTCATCGCGCTCGCCCCTGGCAGACGCTCACTCGTCGAAACGCCGGAGTCGTTGTCTGAGGCTGGAGCCGTTGGAAGCGAGGCAACTGCTTTCGGCCGACGTAGGCATCGGCGGCGTGGACCTTCAGGATCCGCAGTCCGATCGCCCGATGGCGGAGCCCCTGACGGCGGAGTTTGCACGGTGTGAGCCTGAGACGTCGGCGGTCTGGACCGCCCAGGCAAGAACGGTGCGTGACGCCGGGCAGACACGCGGTACGGCGTTCAACCTGGGTGAACTGGATCGGGCGAAGGCGTACCGTGGTTCGGTCGGTTGGTGGGACCAACGCGACGTGATCCGGTTTTCTCTGAGCGGTGGCGCGGATGTGCAGGTGACATTGAGTGGCACAACGGCTGACCTTCAGCTGCGACTCTATGACGCCGAAGGCCGGCCCGTGGCACGCTCCAATCGGCCCGGCACGACCACCGAGCGGATTCACCGCTTGCTCGAGAAGGGAACCTATTACGCGGTCGTCGACCGGTGGCTGTGGTCGAACAGCGGTTACCACCTGTTCCTCGATGCGGAACCCGTTGCCTCAACCCCACCCGTGACGGCGCCGGACCCTGCCCGCGAACCGGTGGATCGAACCGTGCCGAGCTTGCCATCGCCCGCGACAGCCATTCAGACTCCCGGCCCGTCAACCGGTGGCGCATCGCCCGTAAGCAGTGAACCGCCCGAACCGCTACCGGACGTTCCCTATTACGGGTCGGCACGCGACTGGAATGTGAATCAGGTTCGAGCGCCCGAGTCGTGGGCCCAGGGGTATCTCGGACAAGGAGTAACGGTCGCGGTGGTCGATACCGGGGTCGACTTGGATCATCCCGAGCTCAACCAACGTCTTTGGGTCAACCCGGGCGAAATTGCGGGTAACGGTCGTGATGACGATGGGAACGGGTTCATTGACGACGTTCACGGATGGGACTTTGTCGACAACGACAATCGTCCCGATGACGGTCATGGGCATGGAACTCACGTGGCCGGCACGATTGCCGCTGCCAGAAATGGAATCGGCACCACGGGGATCGCACCTCAAGCGACCATCCTTCCTGTGCGTGCACTTGGAGCTGACGGGTCGGGGTCGGCAACGGCCGTGGCGGCCGGCATACGCTACGCTGCCGATAACGGAGTCGACATCATAAACCTCAGCTTGGGCGGTGCGTACAGCTCGGTGATTGACGCGGCGATTCGCTACGCCGGCCGGGCAGGTTCGTTAATCGTCGCAGCTGCTGGAAACGGAGGCGCCGCGAACCCGGGCTATCCCGCTCGATTCAGTCGAGACTTGTCATTCGTTCTTTCGGTCGGAGCGCATGATTCGGACGAGGAAAGGGCCGGCTTCAGTAACCGCGTTTCGCAAAGTGGTGCTGTTCAGGTCGACGCGCCTGGAGTCGGAGTCACGAGTACAATTTCCGGTTCGCGGTATGGCACAATGAGTGGGACGAGCATGGCGGCGCCGCACGTCGCAGGGCTTGCAGCGCTGGCCCTATCCGCTCAGCCGTCATCGTCAGCCGCTCAACTACGGTCAATCATCGTCGCTGGAGCCGGCCGGTCGATATCGGGATCGGACGCCGGAGGTGGAATCGACGCCGCCACCACCGTCGCTTACGCGATTGCAGGTTACCGGCCGAATTCGAGAACGCTCACGTCGACGGTCAATGCCAACACCACGGCACCGCACATCTCAACTCGTTCCACGGTTGCCTCCCTCAGTACGGGAAGGCCATTCTTGAGCCCGATGGCAGTCCAGCCGTCGAATGCTACGCGGGTCGCTCGACATTCGGTTGCGGCGCGGCCGCGCCGGACCGGTGGGGAATCACACTTGAGTACGGGCAGTGACCTGGTACGGTTGCGGCAGGCACAAACCCAGTTGACCGATCACGTGATGAAGGAGTATGGAGACGGTGATCTGAGCACCGTGGACGATGGCCTGCAAGGCCTGTTACAGCCCCTGTCAGCTCAGGAGTTCTTTCGAAACAGTGACTGGGCCGTGTGACAAGGCGTGAGCAATTACGAAGTGTCGCGGACTTCGTTCACGAACCGAGCGCGAAGGACTGTTGTTGCCTGCTTCGCAAACATCTTCATCGCGGGACGTAAGAGCGGATCGCGAACGTCTGCGATAGAAGTCTGAGCCCGTATTCGCTCACTCGGATTCGTTGACGATCTCGCGTTTGAGGTCTTCGAGCAGCGGTTGTGCCCAAAGTTCGTTGCTGAACAACCGAAGGATCCCGCGTCGGATCGCATCGGCCTTGACGGGATCGCTGGACTGAATCGCCTTTGCCTCGGCGAGGCGTGATTCGAGCCATTTCCGCTCGGACTCGCCCGTCTCGTTCGCCTGCTGCTGCAGGCGGGCCAGGTGTTCGTGAGCCAAAGCCAGGCACCTTCGTTCTTCTTTGCTCTCTACGGAATCCGAGAACACATCGATCAGCGCCTTCAAATCGGCAGCGGCTTTGGCCGGGTGCGACTCGGCCGCGCCGATCCCCCGCACGCAGGCCCGCTCGACTTGCCTTGAGTGACCCGGTCCCGCCCCGCAAACGAGCTCGCCGCTCATAGCGTCGCTGTTGCCGGTGCAGCTCGATTTCTTCTTGCAGCGCCATGACCGATGCACTTCGCGGGTCGGTTGGAAACCGTTTGAGAAACTCGTTGACGTCGTCTTCGATGGAGACCAGGTCCCACTCCGAATCATCCTGGCTGGCGGCGTCAATTCGCGAATAGATTTTGTCGGCTGTCGGCGGCCTGCTGAAATACCAGACGGCTACGGAGATCAGCAGTCCGAAGAAGAGTAACGGAGCGATCTTCAGCCACAGCGGCGGCCACTCGTCGATCGCGTCAGCCGTGCGGGTTATCGGCTGGCTGGCCTCGGCGTCGTACGTCGTGAAATGGGTCGAGGAGGCCGGGCGATCGGGCGCGTCGTCCTGCAGTTGGCCGTCGACGACGTCCGACATGGCCACCGTTTCTTTTCGATGTTCATTCAGAGACTGCGAGTCACCGGGATGCGGAGACAGGGTGAAATCGTCTCCTCCGTACGTCGCGGAATCCGAGGCCGACTGGGGCGTGTCCCGCGAGTCCGTGGCCTGCCCGTCGGACTCGTCCAAACGTGTCTCAGGTGAAAGCGCATGGTCCATGGCTTTGAGTCGATTGGCGACGGCCAGCGCCGTGGCGATCCGTTTGCTCGGTTCTTTCTCGAGCAGCTGACCGACAATGAGCTCGAACTCGTGAGGCGTTTCGGGGGATAATCGCCCGACCGGTACGGGCATTTCGTAACGGAGCTGATGCAGGACTTCGGGGACCGTTCGACCGCAGAACGGAGGGTGTCCAACGAGCAGTGCAAACAGCACGCTTCCCAGACTGTACAGATCACTTCGAGCAGTAACGCCGGTGCCGGCCGCCTGTTCCGGAGCCATGTAATCGACCGTTCCGATCACCCCGCCGGCAGCCGTGATTCGCGTCGTGCCATACAATTTGGCAATGCCAAAGTCTGTCAACTTGACATGTTCGTCGTTTGCCAAGAGCAGGTTTGCCGGCTTGAGATCCCGGTGAATAACGCCCCGATCGTGAGCGTGTTTCAGCGCCTGGCAGATTTCGACTCCCAGACGGGCGACGTCGCGCCAGGCGAAATTTCGCCCGCTTTGCAACTCGCCCTGCAATGTCCGCCCGGGGACGTACTCCATGGCATAGAAGAGGTTTCCGTCCTGCTCACCGAAACCCAGCAACTGGACGATATTCGGATGGGTCAGTTTCTTCAGAGTCTCGACTTCCGCAGCGAACCGGGCGCGGAAATTCGGTTCGCTGGCCAATCCCGGAGCAAGAACCTTGACCGCCGCCTCGCGACCGCACTCTTCGTCAACGCCCAGGAAAACACTGCCCATGCCCCCGCGTCCCAACGTCCGTTGAATGCGGTAGGGTCCAAGGCGTTCAAACGTGGCCATCTTCGACTCCCGGTTGCGGCCGTCAGCACAAACGCAGCGAGCTCAGGCAGGTGAGCCGTCATCGACGAGCGGCGTAATACAATCAGGTTTTTCGTTTCGCGGGTTGTTAACCAGTGTACTTACTTTTTGAACACGCATGGGATCGGGAGCGAAGGGAACGAGAAGTCGGGACAAACAATCGGCCCTGTCTTCCGTAGGGTCAAGCCACAATTCATGGTCCTTATCATCAATAATGACGGGCATGCGGTGATGAATGGGGCGAGCCAGACGGTTCGCATCGGTGGTGATGATCGTGCACGTTTCCACCGGTTTTCCGTCAGGGGAATTCCACGATTCCCACACGCCTGCCATGGCAAACGGTTGTTCATCCTGCATCGTGAAATAGAACGGTTGTTTCTTCCCTTCCGGGCCACCCGGCTTCCATTCATAGTATCCGTCGGTAAGTACCAGGCATCGACGCCTACGAAATGCACTTCGGAACGATGCCTTTTCCGCGACCGTTTCGCCTCGGGCATTGATGAGACGATTACCGATTTTCGGATCTTTGGCCCATGAAGGGATCAGGCCCCAACGCGCCATTGCCAGGCGGTGTGGCGAGTCGGATTGATCGCGGCGCAGCGTTGCCACGGGTTGCGACGGTGCGATATTAAACCGGGGTGCGAAACGCTCGTCGTTCCATTCAAACAAGAACCGCTCCACCAGCCGATTCATGGGGGTCCGTAGGGTAAATCTGCCACACACCTCGCACCTCGCTTATCGATCCGACGCTCGCCCCGACGCAGCTGACCCGACGCAGCAGACCCGAAGACTCACGTTACAGTCTAATCTATTTCAGCCTTGCGACGATGGTCACCGACTGTCCGCCCGGCAATTGCAGCGAACGCTGA